>JBBCGJ010000001.1:4500000-4640907 GCA_037200985.1 Rhizomicrobium sp. | reverse complement strand
GGTGCGCCCGCATCTGCCGCGTCCAGGCCGACCAGGGCGACCTTGAGATATCCCGCCTTGCGCAACTGATCCATTAGGCCCATCACATCGCCGTAATCGACGCGCTTGTCGGCGCGAATGAAGATACGCGTATCTTTCTTGTCCTTGGTCGCCGCGTCCAACGCCGCGCCGACGTTGTCGTCCTTCACAGGCGTGTCACCGATCGAGATCGCATGATCGGATTGAAGGGTGACGAAGACGGGCTCCGCCTCCGGCGCCTGGCCGGCCGAAGATACCGGCAGATCGACCGGCACATCGACCGTCGCCAGCGGCGCGACCACCATGAAGATGATCAGCAGCACCAGCATGACGTCGATGAACGGCGTGACGTTGATCTCGTGGTTGACCGGCAGATCCTCAGATTCGAGATGAAGCTTGGCGGCCATCACTCACGCCCGCCGGTCGAGATCGCGCCCGGCCAGGCACAGGACAAGCGTCGCCGCGTCGCCCACCAGGCCGCGATAACCGGCGATGGCGCGGACGAAGCCGTTATAGATCACAACCGCCGGCACCGCCGCGACGAGGCCGAAGGCGGTGGCGAGCAGGGCCTCGGCGATGCCCGGCGCCACCACCATCAGATTGGTGGTGTGGGCTTGGCTGATGCCGATGAAGCTGTACATGATGCCCCACACCGTGCCGAACAGGCCGACGAAGGGCGAGACCGAGCCGACCGACGCAAGTAGATTGGTGCCCGATTGGATGCGGCGCGTGGAAGCAGCCTCGATGCGCCCCAGCCGGACCTCGATGCGGTCGTTGGCGGCGCCGCTCTTCAGCCCTTCGGACAGCTTCAGTTCGGTCCGCGCTTCCTGCAGGAGGGCATCGACGACGCGGTCGCCGGTCTTGGCGACGTCGTTCAGCGAGCGAGCGCCTGCCAGGATGTCGATGGCGCGCCGCAGGCTGCGGCGCGCGCCGCGCAGTTCGACGTTCTTGGAGATCCATACCGTCCAGGTTATCAGCGAGGCGAATAGGAGGATCAGGATGACGCATTTCACGATGGGGCCGGCGTGCAGGAACATCCCCATGACGGACAGATTCTGGGGCAGCGAGCCGATGATGAGCGACCGGTCCGCGGCATGGGGGAGGACGTCCTGGGCCGAGGCCGCGCCGGCCGCCAATATCGCCGCCACCAAGGCTGCTATTGCGTTTGCGCCCCACCGCAGGCTTTTGACGAACCAGACCGGGCTGACGAAACGCATGATGCACCCCAATTTACAGGACCGGCAAGAACCGGCCCCGGCATGACGACGACCGACGAACACCGCCCACACTTTGAAACGGAAACGAGTGGTCGGCCCAGACTCCGCAAGCATCGGTTTTGGAGGCCAATTGCCGCGATGGATTTAAGTCTGCGATGGGGAAACGCGGTCGCCTATCCGCCGGAAGGCGGGAACGCCTGGGCGTAGCGAGCAAAACAAAACCCCTTCGCCTCACGGCGAAGGGATTTTAGAGTAAACGAGGCCCCCGCTCCCTAGGGGGTGACAGCGCGAGCCTCGCGCGTTGAAGCCTTTCGTCAATAGCCGCAGGCTTCGCCGCAATTCGTGGCCGCCGCCTTGTTGAAGTATTTGTTCTTGCCGCCGGCGAGGCGCAGCTTTTCGTCGCCCAAGCTGTCGGCCATGCGGCCGCGCACATCGATCACCGCGTCCACCGCATTCAGGACATAATCGACGGCGGTGACGGGCTTGCGGCCCTTCACCAGGTCGGAGGCATAGAGCGACTTCGCATCGCCCGCCACGCGGCGCAGATCGGCCTGGGTGAAGCCTTCGGTCGCCGACGCCAGGCGGTCGAAATCGATGACGTTGACGTCCGGCAGGTGCTTATCCTCGTTGAGATAGCGCTTGAGGATGCGTGCGCGGATGTCCTGATCGGGCAGCTTGGTCTGCAGCCAGACCTCGACGCGGCCGGACCGCAGCACCGCATCGGGGATATGGCGCACGTCCATCGCCGTCATCATGACGCAGACATTGTTGGCCGTCTCGCTCTCCAGTCCGTCGAGCAGCGAGAGCAGGAAGCGCACTACGCCCTGGATATGTTCGATCTTGAACAGCACGTCGGCGTCGTCGATGAACAGAACGGAAGGCGAGTTCGCCTTGGCTTCCGCCACCACCGCCTGCAGCTTGTCGAAGAAGGTGCCCGGCGGCTCGCTGATGAAGGAGCCGTCGACCAGGAAGAACTTGCCCTTCATCCGGTGCGCCAGCGCGCGGCCCATGACCGTCTTGCCGGTGCCGGGCGGGCCGTAGAGCAGCACGCCGCGCTTGGCCTTCAGGCCCATCTCCAGCGCCAGCTTGCGGTTCTCCAGCGGCAGGACGATGGCGGTTTCAAGCGCCTCTGCGATATGCTCGGCGCCGGGCAGGCGGTCGAAGGTGATGTCCTCGACCTCGTTGGTGCGGACATTGCTGGCGACGATGTGGTGGTTGAGGACGTCGATGATCTGCTCGGTCGTCGGCGCCGGCTCGCCCTGCAGGAGGGCGCAGGCCAGGCGCAATTGATGGCCGGTCAGACGCGCGGCATGGCGGAAGAGCTGCTGAAAATCGATGTCCTTGGCCCGCGATCCCAGGACGTTGCCGGCGATGGCGGCATAATCCTCGACCCGGAACGGATCGAGCGCGGCCACGGCGCCGCGATCCATCAGGGCATCGAAGAAGAACTGGCCGTACTGGTTCGCCGGCGTGCCGGCGATGAGAAGCCGCTTGTGTGGTTCCTGCGCCATCCGTTCCAGGATCCGCTTGGCCACCATCGCGGTGTAGCCGCCGCGGGATGCATTTTGGCTGGACCCGATCCGGGTGATGTAGTTGAAATCGTCCACGGCGACGAAGTCGTTCTCGGCGAGCGCCTTGTCGATCAGCTTGCCCACCGCATCGGCAAAGGCGAGCGGATCGGTCGCCGCCGACGCATCGGCCATCTCGGCGAGCGTGATCATGCAGCCGCCGCGCTTGGCGACCTGGTTCGACAGCAGCAGCGTCCGTCCCATGCCCACCGTGCTGGCCAGGCCGACGACGGGAGACACTTTAAGCAGGATGTCGAGTTCGGCATCGGCATTCGCCTGTGCGGGCGAAAGCGGCAGGTGGTTCGAACGGACATGCGCCGGAGTCGGGAAGCGAAGTTCGGGACTTGCATTCATCTTGCGTGTTTCATCCATCGGTACAGGCGACCGGCAAGCCGCCATGGTTTCGTCGCCAAGGGTAGGAGCGCAAGCGGCAGCGTCATATCCGCCGGCGGGCGTGAACTGCGCGCCGGCGCGGCGTCTTCCGATGTCTTCACCCCTTATATCGCCCCAACGATTGAGGCGGGCGAACACCGCAAGGGATGCGAAAATCAGTTGCCGCCCGCCGGCGCGCCGCCCTTGTCGCGGTGCTGGCTCTCGAAATCCTTGACCGTGGCGATATAGGCGTTTGCATCCTTCGCGGCGGCGTTGCCGGCATCGATCTCGGCCCGGGCGCGGTTGGCATAATCCTGTCCCGCCGTCTGGCGCGCGGCGATGTATTGGCTGACGCAAACGCTGTAGGCATTCACCTGCTTGTGCAGATAGGCGATGTCTTCGGCCGGGAGCGAAAATCGCTGCGGCAGGGCGGGCGGCACGCAGGGATCGGCGGGCGGCGGCGCCACGGACGCGCTCTGCGCGAAGGCGGGCGCGGCGGCCAGGAGGCACAGTGCGGCAAGGGCAAATCTCATTTCAGATCTCCGATGGTGCGTGCGTGCCCGTCAGTAGACGATGACAAGGCCGGGCAGCCGGGCGATGCGCAGGTTCTGCGAACTGCGCAACGCATCCAGCCAGTCCGCCGTATGGTCGAGATCGATCGCGGCGCTCACATGACGAGCGCCAGCCTTGGCGCCGCCGAAGAAGACGATCCGCTGGCCCGTATGACGATCGAGCTCCGCGAGCACGGCGGAGAGCGGCAGGTCCTCCAGAATGAGGCGCCCGCGCGTCCAGGCGAGCGCCTGCCGCGCATTCGTCCGTTCGACGGCGCCGAACCCGTCCGGTCCGTAGGCGACGCGCCGGTCTGGCACCAGCCTTGCGTCGGAGGCGCCATCGCTCACTTCGACGCTGCCGCGCGCCACCGTTACCGTGACATGTTCCTCGGCCTCCAGACGCACGTCGAAAGCGGTTCCGATATCGCGGATCACGCCCGATCCGGCGCTGACGGTAAAGGGATGACGCGGATCGTGCACGACGTCGAAAAAGGCTTCGCCCCGCGCCAGCACGACGTTGCGCGCGCCACCGGCAAAATGCACATCCAGCGCGCTGGCGCCGCTCAGCTCGACCCGGCTGCCGTCGGCGAGCGTGATGTTTTCGCGCTGGCCGGCCGCCGTGACATAGTCGTGCCGCCAGTCCTGGCGATATTGGAATATCAAGGCCACGGCGAGGACGAGGCAGGCCGCGGTCGCGAAATAGGCGTGCATGGCCGTCCGCCGGGGCGGCTGCACCCGGACCGGCTCCGCCCAGGCATTCCCGAGGCCCACCCACAACTGCCGCGCCCGCGCGAGGGCCGCTTCATGGTCGCGGCTGAGCGCGCGCCAGCGCGCAAAGGCGGCGTGATCTTCGGCGACGGTTTCGCCAGAGGTGAGCCGGACAAGCCAGGCGATCGCCTGCTCGTCTATATCGGAGGGCGCGTCCAAGCCCTCCGCCGGATCGGATAACTGTATTTCCATGGTGAAAGAACGAACCGGCGTGGCAAGAACCACAAGACAATATCCGGTTTATGACCCGGCCAAACGCTCGCGGCAATGCAGTAACGCGCGCATGACATATTTTTCCACCGAACTGCGCGAAACGCCGAGTTCGGCGGCGATCTCCGAATGGGTCATGCCCAGCATCCGGCTCATATAAAGGACGTCCTTGCAGCGCGGTGGAAGCTCCGCCAGCGCCGCTTCCACCAGCCGCATCTGGCCGCGTGTGAGCGCGTCATCCTCGGGGCCTGCCCCGATTCCGGAAAACAGCGAGACGTTGCCCGCCAGAAGCTCCATGCGCCGTCCTTCGACGCGCCTGTGGTCGGTCGCCAGATTGGCGGCCATGCGGAAGAGATAGGCCCGCGCTTCGTGACGGTTCGGCAGCGGCGTCGCGATGCGGCGGAGCTTGAGATAAAGTTCTTGTGCGAGATCGGCGGCCAGAGGCGATGAACCGGTCCGGCGGCGCAGCATCCGCTCCAGGTCGGGGCGCGCTTCCAGGAAGACCGATTCAAGATCCGAAAATGTCAGAACTTCAGCCATCTCCGACGCCCACCATATGACAAGATGGCGACAAGTGTGGGGCCATAAGCGCCGGACTGCAATGCAACGCGCGTCTCATCTCCGTCCCTACCCAAACCGATCTGCCGATGGGGCGGGCGCAACCGAGAATTTTTGGCGATCGAAATCCGCCGTGCAGGTCTGACGGAAAACCGCCGGATTCCAAGCCTTGCGGCGAAGGCGGCTTGGCCCGGCGGCGCGTGTTGCGCGAAATCGCGGCAACGCCGCTAGGCAATCCGCCCGTCTCCTGTGCAGGAATGGCAGAGGGCGGCCGATGCGCTTGCCCGTCTCATCATCCCCTCCAGGTGGCGGATTCTTACGCGACATGGCGCCACGATATTGTTTCAATAGTCTATCGGTCAAGTAGATTTACCTGATACGGCCTCGCGTCGCCTTGCGTTCTGCAAGGTCAGCGGGACAGGAGGCTGGTGAGCTGGGTGCGGTTGCGCACACCGAGCTTGCCGTAGATATGGCTGAGATGATCCTTCACCGTGCAACGCTCGCGATGAAGTCTTTCGGCGATCTCGCGGTTGGATAGGCCGCGGACGAGAAGGATCGCGACCTTTCGCTCCGCCGGCGTGAGCTGGGACAGGATCTTGAGCTGTTCGTCGCTCGGCTGAAACGCGTCATGGGCGCGAGAGCCGAGCCCGCCGAAGCGGATCAGGAAGCTGGGCCGGTGTGCCGAGACGCCGTGCACCTGCTGGGCGCGCACCACAGCGTACAAATCGGAGTGCTTGGATGGCACCGTATGCTCGACCGGCGCGTCGCCATGTTCGTCCGTCTCCAGCCAGCGCCGGCGCAAGACCTCGCACGCCGCCGCAAGATCGGGAGGCACCTGCAGCGTCTTGCGCGGCAGCACGGTGTAAGGCCGCGCCGCGCCGTGGACCCAGAAGAAAGCCTGCTTGCAGCCCTCGTCGTTGACGAACACCGGCTGCAGGTTCCAGTTGACCAGCATCACGCCGATCGGCAAGCCGGCGACGAAATTGGACAGGCTGGCGTGGAGGGCGCGCTGCTGCTGCTCGTGGATGAGACGGAACAGCACCGACCGGATCAAGGGATGAAGGGCGCGCAGCCAGGCCTCTTCTTCGGCCGAGAAATCGCCCTGGGCCGCGGTGCGATAGATCACGATGTTGGCCCGCACCTCCTGGCGCTGCCAGAAACTCAAGGTGATGCCGAATTCCCAGCCCTCCGGCTGCATGAAGCGGCTGTAGAAGGCGCTGCGCGGCAACGCCTCGGCCGACAGGGCGTCGCTCACCCGGTGTAGCGGCGCGCCGGGATGATCCTTCAGGAATTGCGGTGTAGGATGGTTGGCCCGCCTCGCGTGCCAGTAATCGGGATCGCGCTCCCGCCATGGCGATTCCAGCACCAGCGTGCTCTGGCTGGAATTGGCGAAGTCGTAATAGTCGTACCACAGGAAGGCGGTGTCGAACGGCGCCGCGGCACGGATCAGCGCCAGTGTCGCGTCCCAGAATTCCGAGACGTCGCGGGCGCAGGCGAGCGGGGCCAGGGCGGCGATGGCGTCGGCGGAGATCGTGCCGGGCGGCATGGGAACCGGATGCGATCTGACGGCGGACCGGCCGATGCGACGGAGGGCGGAGACAACCATGCCAGGAGAACGAGCGGAACGATCCAACTCCGCAAGCTCGGCTGGGCGGCGAACGCCCTCCCCGCCGCGTGGCAGGGAGGGCGCCGTGTTCAGTGCTGATAGCGGATGGTAAACATGAAATTGCGCGGATTGCCGTACCAGTTGCCGCCGGCGGCCGTTCCGATGCTCTGATAGTAAGTCTTGTCGAGTAAGTTGTCGACGTTGAGCATGGCGTGCCAGTGATCGTCGACATCGTAGGAGACGCTCGCCCCGAACACGCCGTAGCCGGGCTGGTCGACCCGATAAGGCACTTGGGTCAGGCATCGCGTGCTGGGCGCGGGACGATAGACCACGCAGACCGACCCCTTGCCGAAGGCAGCCGACTGCGCGTTGGCCCCGAAGCCCACCTGCCAGCGCTTGAAGTCATCCGGCAAGCGATAGGTCGTCCACAGCTTGAAGAGATATTTCGGCGTCTGGTTGGAGAACACCTCTCCGGTGTCGGCAGCGGACCCGTCATAGACAGTCACATTGTAATTATAGCTGAAACTGGTCGATATCTGCCAACCGGGGAGGATTTGCCCCGCCACCGCCGCTTCCACGCCTTCGCTCTTCAAGTCGCCGTTGTCGAGAAGGCAGCAGAGGCTGAGGCCATTCTGAATCGGCGGATAGGTCGGGTCCAGAATCGTCGGATAACTCGTCTCGTTGGTGCGGTAAACCGAGAGCGTGGTGTTGAGCGCCCCGCCGAGAAGCTCGCCCTTGATACCGGCTTCGTAACTGGCGCCCAGGATCGGCGGCAGCGGGTGGCCCGGCGGCGGTCCGCCAAAATAGTTGGCCACGGATTGGAAGATTTTTGTGTAGCTGAAATAAGCCGACCAAGCATCGTCGATGTCATACGTCACCGCGCCATAGGGTACGACCACGGAGTGATCGCCGTAGCTGAGTGGGGCGCTTGGCGGGCCGTCGTGATGGCCCGTTGCGTCGAGCGGCTGATCGATTTCCTTGAAATCGAACGTGTTGAGGGAAAAGCCCCCGGTCGCATGCAGATCATGCAAAAGCTCCAGGCGCAGGGTCATGTAGGCCCGCCATTGGGACTGGTTTTCGGCGGCAAAACCTTGATACGGTGCCGGGGAAGCCGGTTCGGGCCATGCGCCGGGATCGAAATGGAAGATATCCACCGGCGGATAGGGCGCGGGATAGAGCGTCGGATAATTCAACGAACCCTCGCCGTCGACATAGCCATAGCTGGCGCCCGCCGTCAGTTGGTGGTGGCGATCGAAAAGATCGAAGGATCCCGTGACGGTCGCATCCGCCAGATATTGGCGGTTGACGCTCTTGGTTTGATAGCCCTCCATCTTCGTTCCGGTAATAGGATTGCTGGTGACGCCGCCGGTGAGAAAGCCGTATTTGGAATTCGTGTCTTGCGCCGTATCCGTGAGATTGAGGTGAGCAGTCCAGTCGCCGGCGAGTTTCTGGTTCAGCTGGACAAAGATTTCCGGCGTCGAGGTTTGATACCGGCTCCAAGGCAGCGCAAACGAGGTATCGACCGGCAGGTGCAGGTCGTCGCCGTTCGCATAGCGCGGCAGGCCGGCAAACCACGGCAACGAGTCCTGCTTGGTGAAGCTGGCGCCGACGGTCAGCAATGTCTCCGGCGTAAGATCGGCCTCGACGACGCCGTAGAGAAGAAAGTGATCGGTGGTCGCCGTCTTGTAGAAATAGTCCTGCGACTGATAGCTTGCCACCAAACGGCCGCGTATCTTGTCGCCGAGGCCCGCGATGTCGAGCGGTCCGGTGACATCGACCACGGCGCGATAATTGTCCCACGATCCGGCAGCCCCTTCGAGGCTGATCTGGTCGTGGTCCAGCGGACGCTTGTGTACGAGGTTGACGGTGCCGCTCGGGTTGCCCACGCCTGAAAACAGACCGTCCGGCCCCTGCAGCAATTCGGCGTGATCGTATTCCGCCATGTCGAAACCGGCGGTAAAGCCGAGGATGTTGACCGCTGTGCTGATCGTGTTGCTGATGTTGAGCGGCGCACCGCCGTCGATCTGGAAATTGGTGATCTCGAATCCGCGCGAATAGAATGACGGGTTCACATTGCCGTCATTGTTGAGGACCGAGACGCCGGGCATCTGGTTGAGGACATCGCCCATGCTTTCCAGATGCTGGTCCTGCATCTGCTGCTGCGTCATCACGCTGACGTTCTGCGGCGTTTCGCGGATGGAAAGCGGCGCCTTGGAGCCGATCGTCGTCGCGGTGGTGGTGTAGCTGCCGGTGCCTTCGGTGGCGGTCGGATCGGTCGAGCCGTTGGCGGCGACGCCCGTCGCGCCCTGCACTTCCACCGGTCCCAGGGCGCGCGCGCCATGCGTGTCGGGCCGTTCGATCACGATGGTCGTGGCGTTGGCGAAGTGGAAGGTCAGTCCGCTGCCGGTAAGCAGGAGGCGGAGCGCCTCGCGCGCTTCATAGCTGCCCGTGAGCCCGCGGCTCTTGAGGCCGGTGGCCAGTTCCGCCGGATAGGCGAGCTGCAACCCGGTCTTCTCCGCGAAGGCATCGAGTGCCTGGCTCAGCGGCTCGGCCGGAATGGCGAAGCTCTCGATGCTTTCGCCCTGCGCATATGCGCCGTGCGACGCCAACACAATCGCGGCGGCGCAGGCCGCTCCACACAACCACGCCCTCTTCAAGCCCCCGATACGCATCTTCATCCCTCGCTCAGAGCGACGGGAAGTCCGCCGCTCGTTCCTAGGACGACTGGCGCATGCGAGGTGTAAACGCCACGGCTCAGCGCAGCACGACCACGAAGGGCGTGAAATACGTCACGGTCAGTCCGCGCGCCGCGGCAAGGCCTTCGAGCCCCTGATCTATGGCGGAGATGCGGAAATTGCCGCTCACCTTCTGGCTCGCCTTGCCGCTCAGGAGAAATACGACGCCGGGACGATAGCGCGCCAATTCGTCGACGGCGTCGCCCAAGGAACGGCCGTCGATCACCACGCGGCCGCTCCGCCAGCTTGAAAGGGCCGCTATATTGTCGGATCCGGCGTGCGGTGCCGTGCCTCCGCCATATTGCAAGATCTCGCCCGCATGCGCATGCGCGCGGATTCCGGTATTGCTGACCACAACTTCGCCCGCGGTCACCGCAACCCTGACGCGACCGCCTGCGTCACGGCGCACGTCGAAAGCGGTGCCGACATCGCGGATCTCGCCGCCTGCAGCCAAGACGCGAAAAGGATGCGCTGCATTGTGACGCACTGAGAACCACGCCTCGCCGCGCAGCAGCGCGACATCGCGCCGCCCGCAACGGAAATCGATCGCCAGCGCGGAGTTGGTGTTCAGCATCGCCAGCGAACCGTCGGGCAGTGTCACGGGCGCGATCTCGCCCGGCCCGGTGATGCGGTCGGCTTCAAGCCACAGCAGCGGCTGGCCGAGCATCAGTACGCAGAGTCCGATGGCCGCGGCCATGGCGCCGATCGGCAGCCAAGGTCGCCGCCGGCGCGGCGGGACGGCCGGCAGGGCCGCCACAAAAGCGGCGCGATGGGCCGCGAGGCTGCGCCACAACCGTCTTTCTTCCTCGAAAGCGGCCGCGTGCGCCGGCTCGGTGCGCCACGCCTCGAACGCCGCGATGTCCGCCGCCTTGCCCGTGGTCAGGCGCACCAGCCAGGCTCGTGCCTGGCGTCGAAGCTGCATGTCGGCAGCATTGCTGGGGTTTGCGGCCATCGTTGCGAACCGTCCACGGACAAGCCTTAGACGATCCGGCACCGCATACTGTTAAGGCACCCGGTGCGGTTCATCCGTCAAGCCGGCGCGGACCTCGGCCAGCCGGTCCAGCACCCGGCTCATGTGATGGTTGACCGTCACGCGCGAAAGCCCCAGCCGCTTGGCGGCCTCCCCCTGCGTCAATCCGTCGAAGCAGAGCAGAACGAAGATCTGGCGACTGAGCGGCGGCAGCGCCGCGATCGCCTTGTCCATGCTGGCGAGCGCGTCGGCGGCCACCAAGTGATGTTCGGGCGTGACGACGTCTTCCTCGCGCCACAGGATATCCATCGCCTGGTTGAGGATTTCGGCGCGGCGCCGTTCGACCTTGGCGTGATCGCGCACCAGATTGGCGGCGATCTGGAAGAGAAACGCGCTCGGATCGTGGACTGGGCCGCGCACCCGCGCGAGCTTGAACCAGATGTCCTGCGCCAGATCCTCGGCGGTGGCACGGCATCCGAGCCGGCGCGACAGGAACCGCAACAGCCGCGCGCGGTTGCGGCCATAGGCCGCGAACAACATGTCGGCGTCGGAAACGAGCCCCTCTCCCGTCAACTCCCGCAGATCCGGCTCCGCCATTCGCCTTACGCCACACACCCACGTCTTAAACGAGCGTGCCGCGCAGACACCGCAGAAGGATTATTGTGCTGCGTCGAGCCTGGCGCCGGTTTGAACCGCATCGCCGCCGCCCGCTGCCTCCGGATCTTCGGCCTCCTCGACGTCGGCGGCTTGGAGATCGCCTGCGGGCACGACTTCCCAGGCTCCGCCCGACAACAGGCGCAATGCCTTCTTGTGGTATTTGAAGATGGTGGGGCGATGGCCCACGCTGACAAAGGTGGCGCCCGAACGCGCCAGGAGGCCGTAGAGCAGCCGCTCCGTTTCCACGTCGACGGCGCTCGTCGCCTCGTCCATCAGCACAAATTGCGGCCGGCAGATCAGGATGCGCGCGAAGGCGATGCGCTGCTGCTCGCCGAGCGACAACACACGGCTCCAGTCTCTTTCGGCGTCGAAGCCGCCATGGCGTTCCGCGAGGTCGTGCAAAGTGACGCGCTCCAGCGCGACCTGCAGTTCGGCATCGGTCACATCGGTGCGACGGCGCGGGTAAAGCAGTTGCTCGCGAAGGTTGGCGAGGATCATGTAAGGCTTTTGCGGCAGGAACAGCGTCACGTCGGTGGGCGGCATGACGACGCGGCCGCTACCCCGCGTCCACAATCCCGCCATCGCGCGCAGCAGCGAACTCTTGCCGACGCCAGTGCGCCCGACGATCACCATATTCTCGTGCGCAGCGATGGCGAAACTCACATCCCGCGCAAGATGCAGTTCGCCGCCGGGGGTCTGCAGCGAGACATGGTCGAGCGCGATTTCGTCGCCCTCGCGAAAACTGATGCGCGGCACGGCGGCGCTGGACGGGCGTTCGCGGCCCATGTCCTCGAACTTCTCTTGAATCTCCGCCAGGCGGATCACCTTGGGCACCGCGAGGGTAAGGCTTGGGACGAACCGCATCAGCAGCGACAGCGAATTCAGCAGCGCCATCGCCGAGGCGCCGCCCTGAGCAACGGTGCCGTATGGGATGTGATGATGCAGATAAAGCGGCCCAAGGAAGACCAGCGGCATCACCATCCAAACCACCGAGAACCCGCCTTCGGCTAGCCCCATCCAGACCATATAGATGGTGTTGACGAGATTCCTGCGGATCGCCGTCGCCAAGCGCACCAGAATGTGGGCACGCTCGGCATATTCGCCATGATAGAAGGCGACGGTCTCCGCGTGATCGCGCACATGCAGGATTCCGTAGCGCAGGTCGGCTTCCGAAACGGTGATATCGTAGTTCTGCTTGATGGTCGGCGTCCAGAGACGCAGGATTATCAACGTCTTAATGGTTGCGAAGATGACCACCGCCCAGAAGAGGGCGCTCGAAATCTGCATCAGGATGAGGGCCTGCACGCTCATGTCGAGCACCATCCCGAGGGCTTGGCGCGGCAGATAAGAGATCGTTTGGCAGAACGGTCCGACCTCTTCCTGCATGCGCTGGTCGGGGTTGTCGATCACCTCGTCGACGACGATCTCGTAATAGGTGCGGCGCGACAGGTATTTGTCGATCAGATGCGTGGTCAGCCATTGTCGCCAATGCAGGTTGAGACGCCCGTCGGTATAACCCTCGACCGCATAGATGAGTTGCCGTACCACCAAGAAGAGGAAGGTCAGCATCAGCAGATGCCAGAACGGTCCGGTTTGACGCGCCACCAGCGCATTGGTCTGATCGCGCGTGAGAAAGGAATAATAGGCGCCGGAGATGCTGTAGAGCACGATCAACGCGACGAGGAGGCCAAGTGCGGCCCAGGATTTCCAAGCACCCTTGCGCAGCCAATAGGGCTTGGAAAGATTGTAGACGCGCCGGAAGAACCTGGCATCGAGGCGATAGCTGCGCGGGTCGATGCGGAGATGGCGAGGCTGTATCACGGCAGACCGATCCTTGTTGCGCACGACGCTGGCACGACATCTGCGCAAAGCGCCCACGCCGGAGGACGGATTTGCGAAACGCTGGCGGCGATGTAACGCCCGTGCCGCCGGCGACCGGGCGAAGACAGAACGAGTCGGGAGGCCCGATACCGCAAACGCCTCACAAGCAGCCGCTCTCGAAAAATGCCGCCATGCGCGACCGCTCGGGGCGCCAGTCGACGCCCCGGTCCTGCAGCCAGGCGTCCGAGAAATACGTGTCGGCGTAGCGCTCGCCGCCGTCGCACTGGATCGTGACGAGCGAGCCGGTCTCGCCCGAGCTTTTCATTTCGGAGATGAGTTGGGCCGCAGCCCAGATATTGGTCCCGGTCGACCCGCCGCAGCGCCGCCCCAAGACCTCCCAAACGGCCCTGAGCGCACCGATGCTCTGCGCGTCGCTGACCGGCAGCATCCGGTCGATCAGTTCGGGAATGAAGGAGGGCTCGATCGCACAGCGGCCGATGCCTTCGATGCAGGATTGCTCCTCGCCCGGAACGGCGGTCATAGCGCGGTCGTGATAGTGGCGGTGGAAGACCGAATTCTGCGGATCGGCGACGCAAAGCCGGGTCGGCAGCTGCCGGTAGCGGATGAAGCGGCCGATCGTCGCCGAGGTGCCGCCCGTGCCCGCGCCGCAGACGAGCCAGACCGGGACCGGATCGGCCTCGGCACCCATCTGGCCGAAGATGGAACGGGCGATATTGTCCTCGCCGCGCCAGTCGCCGACGCGCTCGGCATAGGTGAACTGGTCCATGTAATGGCCGCCGGTTTCGCGCGCCAGCCGGAGCGATTCGCGATGGATGTCGGCGGCGCTGTCGACATAACGGACTTCGCCGCCGTGAAGGCGGATCGCCGCCACCTTGGCGGCGGCCACCGAACGCGGCACGACGGCGAAGAAGCGCAGGCCCAGGAGCTTGGCGAAATAGGCTTCGGAGATCGCGGTCGAGCCGCTCGACGCCTCGACGATGGTCGAGTCCGGACCGATCCAGCCGCTGCACAGCGCATGCAGGAACAGCGCGCGCGCCAGCCGGTGCTTGAGGCTTCCGGTGGGATGGGTGGATTCGTCCTTCAGATAGAGCGCGATGCCCGGCGCACCGCAAAACGGCAGGCGGATGAGGTTGGTGTCGGCGGTGCGCCGCGCATCCGCCCCGATCAGCCGCACCGCTTCCTGCGTCCAGGCCCGCCGCGCCGCAGCGCCCGTCGGGCGGTCGGGTTCTGGCTGATGAAGGCGTTGCAGGATCGACGTCATCTCAGCCCGCGCCACCGACCACCATGTCGTCGATCCTGACGGTGGGCTGGCCGACGCCGACCGAAACGCTCTGTCCACTTTTGCCACACATGCCGTTTTCCAGCTCGAGGTCGCAGCCGATCATCGAAATGCGATGCAGCGCTTCGTGCCCCAGCCCGATCAGGGTGGCGCCCTGGATCGGCGCGGTGACGTGCCCGTCTTCGATCAGATAGGCTTCGGTCGCCGAGAAGTTGAACTGCCCGCTGGTGATGTCGACCTGGCCGCCTCCAAACCCAACCGCATAGATGCCCCGGGGGACCGAGGCGACGATCTCGGCGGGATCGTGCCCGCCGGCGGCGAGAAAGGTGTTGGTCATCCGCGGCATGGGCAGATGGGCATAAGACTGGCGCCGCGCGTTGCCGGTGACCGTATCGTTCATCAGCCTTGCGTTCAGCCGGTCCTGCATCAGCCCGGTGAGCCTGCCATCCTCGATCAGCACATTGCGCCTGGTGGGTGTGCCTTCGTCGTCGCTGTTGAGCGACCCGATCCGTCCCGGCAGCGTGCCGTCGTCGATCACGGTGACGCCGGGCGCGGCGACGGCCGAGCCCATGCGTCCGGTGAACACCGAAGAGCGTTTGCGATGGGCGTCGCCTTCCAGGCCGTGGCCGACGGCCTCGTGCAGCAGCACGCCGGGGAAGCCCGGTCCCAGCACGACCGTCATCACCCCGGCCGGCGCGGGCCGCGCGTCGAGATTGACGAGCGCGATCCGTGTGGCGTGCGCAACCAGGGCCGCCACCCGCGCCGCGTCGAAATATTCCAGCCCCGCGCGCCAGCCGGCCGATGCGGTGCCGTTGGCCCGCCTTCCGCCGGCCTCGGCCAGCACCGTCAGGCTGAGCTGGACCTGGGGACGCATGTCGCCCGCCAGCGCGCCGTCGCTCGCCGCCACCAGCACCGCGGAATGGGACATCTGCAGACCGGCCGAGACGCGGACGATGCGCGGATCGGCGGCGCGCGCCAACCGGTCGACATCCTGCAGCAGCTTGATCTTGGGTGCGGCCTCGGCCGTCGCGGTCGGATCGATGCCGGAATACAGCGCATGTGTGGCGTCGGGCTTGCCGACTTGGATGCCGCCGCGGCTTTCGCGCCCGCTGCGGCTCATGTCCGCCGCCGCCGCGATGGCGGCGCCGAGCGCGCGCGGCGACATGTCGCTGGAATAGGCGAAGCCGGTGCGGTCGCCGCCGACGCTGCGCGCGCCGACGCCCTGCGATATCGAGAAGCTGCCGCCTGTGACCTTCTGGTCCTGCAACTGCCAACCTTCGCTGCTCGACGCCGCGAAATAGAGATCGGAAAAATCGCCGCAGCCCAGAAGCGTTTCCAGCAAGGGGGCCAACGCGCCGATGTCAAGATCGTTTTCGTGAAGCAGCCGCTTCTCGGCGAGCGCGAAACGCTCGGCGGCGGAAGATTGGTCTTGCCCATCCATGGGATTCTCCTCAGCGCTCAGCGGCCGGCGATCTTCATGTCGCCGAGCAGGATCGAGCCGGTGCGCACCGCGCCGTCGCGATAGACATCGGCGCCCACGAACCGGATATGATCGAGCATGGTCGCCAGCTCGCCCGCGATAGTGACGTCCTGGACCGGAAAGGCCGCCTCCCCGTCCTCCACCCAGAACCCGGCCACCGCCTTGGAATAGGTGCCGGTGACGGGATCGCACCGCCCGCCCAGAAATTCCGTCACCCACAAGCCGCGGCCCAGCCGGCGCAGCATCCCCGCGAGATCGTCGCCGTTGGTCGTCGTCCGGCTCGTGAGAAAGAGATTCCAGGTGCCGTCGGCGTTGCCGGTGGAGCGCCTGCCGAGCTTGCGGGCCCAGCGTGACGAGAGGAAATAATCCTCCACGACGCCTTCGCGCACCACGAAACGATGCATCCCGGCCACGCCCTCGCTGTCGCATCCGCCGCTCGCCATTCCGAACGGTTCGAAGGGATCCTCCACCAGGTCGAGATGACTGGCGAGCACGCGCTGGCCGATCGCGTCGGCAAGGAAGGTCGATTTCTGATGCTGCGGCGCGCCGAACAGCCCACCGCAGAATTCGCGCACCAGCGAACCCGCGATGGTGGCGTCGAGCAGGACCGGCGCGGCCTGGGTCTTGACTGCCCGCGCGCCCAGCTTGCGTGCCGCAAGGGCGACCGCCGTGGCGCCGATGGCCTGGGGCGGCGCCAGCCGATCCGTCCGCCGCTCCGCCGACCGCCAGGCGGCGCGGTTCATCGCGCCGTCGCGCTCGGCGATGGCGACACACCAGCGGCTCTGGCTGGATGCGCTGGCGGCGCGGCAGAAATCGGCGCCGATGGCGCGGGCCCAGCGGCTGTCCTGACTCACGGCGCCTGCCTCCATGACGCGCGCCGGCTGCGTGGCGGACGCATCGATGGCGGCGTCTTCGATTGCCTTGGCTGCCGCCGCGATGTCCGCCGCCGGCAGGCCGGAAGGCGCGTAAAGTTCGACATCCCGTCCGTCCCGGGCCAGCCATTCGGAATCGGCACATCCCGCTGCGGCGTCGGATTCGACTTGGCGCGCGATGGCGATGGCGCGTTCCACCGCTGTCTGAACGGCTTGCGTCGTCAGGGTGGACGTGGTGGCCGTGCCGGTGCGCCCGCCGTCAAACACCGTGACCGAGACGGACTGTCCGCCGTCGCGCACCGCAGTCTCGGGAACGCCGTTCTTGACCTTGATCGTCAATCCCGCGAACTCCCGGGCGACGCAAACGGCCTGGTCGAAGCCCGACCGGCGCGCACGACAGACGGCGTCGCGCGCGATCTGGCTCAACGTCGCCTCGTCATGGAGGAGATAGCCGCTCATGCGAGCACTGGAGAAGCGAAGGAAAGCAAAAATGGCGAAACTGTCAGCGTCATGCGTCCCAGCCGGTCGTTTGTCCGGTCAGGAATGACACGGCGCGAGTCCGCGACCCATCCACCAAAAGGCGGAAAGAAGGGAACATCGGCGGCCGATTGCCCTGCCCGTCCGTCGCGACGTCGGGTGCCGGGGGACAGGTCGCCCACCCACTCGTCTCAAGACGGCCCGAACAGGCGGCATCCCCACCGGTCGACTTGGTGCCACGCGAATGAGAGCGTCTCCCCAGCCGCCGCGCGAGCAAGAAGCGGCAACATTCGTTCGCGTTCCGTCGACACGGTAAGACGCGAACGCCGCGTCGGGCGTATCGGTCTAACCCCTATAGCCTTCGGGGCCAAAAAGGCTGGTGCCGCCTGCGTGACTCGAACACGCGACCCCATCATGACGAATGACAGCGTGCCGTCCGCGCGACGCAGCCGAATTTCATAGTCCGTCGCCCGAGCCAGCTAAGAACTATAAATGATGCCAGTTCCCAAGGCCCTGGGCAGCATATCGCATAGCTGGATCATGCTGACGACCAGACCCGCACGGTGTTCGCCGTTTTGAATCTCGTCTACATCCACGACATCCGCCGTCATGGAGTCCATCATGAGACCGCCGGCGGAATTGAAAAAGGCGAAGAACGCCATATAAATGAACAATGCATTCGCGTTTCCGATCGGCAGGAAATATGCGCTGAGCACGACAATGACCGCGCCCGTGACGCCGCCTATCATGACGTATTGCTTGCTTAGTTTGTGACTCAGCGTCGTGAAGAAGAGCAGGCCGAGCACCGAGACGAGGAGAGATACAATGACACTCAGGCTAACGCTACCCGAAAGCTTGAGGACATCGACGACGAAGAAGACAAGCAACGCGTCCCATACGGCATTGGCGTAGACGTATAGCAGCATGACGGCGCCAAGGCGCACGAACGCCGCATTCCGGAACAATTGCTGCAGTGTCTTCAGCAGCCCGGCCAGCTTGGTCACCGACGTCTCACCGGTCCTGATCTTAGGCTCGGACAGGAGACCGAGGCTGGTAAATATCGACAACGGCGTCATGATCGCGACGGCGATCATCGTCCCGGAGAACCGCGCGAAGCCCGAGCCATGTCCAGTCTTCTCGCCGATCATGCCGCCGACCGCGGCAATCAGGACACCGACCAGGATTCCGACACGCTGTACCGCCAGAGGACTCGCAAAAGTCCTGCAACCCACTGACATCCAACAATTCTGACTTCTGCGAGAACGTGCTGTACCTAGACCGTACCCAGAGATTTTCCGGTCATTGGCGGTCGAGTTCGGCCATTTTGCTCCTTTAGCGACCCGTCGCTATTGCCACCAAGCGGGCACGATTTCACCCGTAGCGCAGCTCCGCCGCGGGGCTCTCCCAACGGGTCAAGTAGGCATCACAAGTGATGTTCGGGCCCTCGTCGACATCTCGAGAAAATTGTCCGGAGCAAAAGTCCGAAGCATCGTCATGGCATTCCAGTCGGATTTCCGCGCGCAACACTGCAAGGTCAACGCTTGGTGTCGCCAGCGCTCCATTTGCAAGGTACCGACGATGACAGGAACGAGCGGATCCATGCGGCCGTGTCGTCCGGCCGCTCTAGGAAAAGGTAATGGCCGGCACCCTTGATCTCCCACGCAACGCCACAGCGGATGGATTTCTCGAATCGCGCCTTTTCCGCCAACATCCAAGGCCGCACGACAGCGATCGAAAAGGCGAGCGCGGCGCGCCGGCGCGCCGGAGACGCGTCCGGCGGAAGCTGCTCTAGCTTGTCCTTCGGCGAATAGAGCGCCATCGCCGGGGACCTGACGCGCGCATAGTCGGGATGGGCAGCGGCGTCGCCCTGGATCACCGCATGCACGACGTTGCCGGGCGTCATGCTCACCAAGCCGTGCTGTCCCGGTCTGTAGCCAGAGCGGATATCATTGCCGACCGCGAACGACGAAATACCGAGCGAACGCTGCCGCCAGGCTATGAATGTTCCGAAATCCTTGAGCGCGGCCGGCGACGGATCGCGCGGATTGCCAGGGTCCTTGTCAATCCAGGCCGCGACCCCGGAGCGATCATACGCCGCGTCGAGATAGACCAGCCGGCGCACGCGTCCGGGCACGGTGCTGGCAAGCGCGGTCAGTTCTTCGCCGGCGACGGAATGTCCAACGAAATCCGCCCGCGCGATCCCCAGCGCGTCCATCAGCGCCGTGATGTCGGACGTCAATGTGCGGGCGTCGTAACCGCCGCGGAACGCGCGCGAGCTGCCGAAGCCGCGGCGGGTGAACGCATAGACATGGTGTCCGACGGTCAACCGCGGTGCGAGGTCGTCGAAGACATGCGCCGTGTCGCCTAGCCCGGACAGCAGGATAAGCGGTGTGCCCTGCCCGCCCCAATCGATATAGTTCAGTCTGGCTCCGGGCACGTCGCACCAGGAATCGCGGCCGACCACCGCCGGCATGCAGCGTGGTGTCGCGCCCGCATCGGCGGCGCCCAGCAGGCACGCCACCGCCAAGAACGCGGCAGCGGCGGCCCGACTCAAAGGTGTGCCCTGAGAGTGACGCCGACGGTGCGGGGTTGCTCGCGCAACCCGATGGGCGCGTTGAAGAGCTTGCGCGCGCTTATCAGGGCGCGGCCATCGGTCAGGTTGTTCACGAAGAGATTGATGTCGAACTTGTCCACCGTCAGGCCAAGCTCCAAATTGACGTCGCCGAAATTGCCATAGACCAGCGAAGTCGGATTGTTCAGGTCAGCGTACTCCTTGCCGGTATATCTATAATCCGCCCGCATATAGCCGGCCATCCCCCCGCCGATCGGGAAATCGTACTGCGCATAGGTATAGCCGGTGAACGGTGCGGAGCCTGGCAACTGGTCTCCCGCCAGCGCGTTGACGCCGGTCGCGACGCTGTCGAGCCGCGCATCGTCGTAGGAGAGCGAGACGCCGAGATCCAAACCGTCGATGGGCGATGCGTCGGCCTCGATCTCGAACCCCTTGACCGTCGCGTTGCCTGCATTGCTGGTGTAGACGAGGCCAGACGCCACCGTCGATTGCTGGAGCTGGATGTTCTTCCAGTCGATGTAGTAGGCCGCGCCGTCGAGCCGCAGGCGGTGGTCGAAGAACTCGGTCTTGAAGCCGATCTCGTAATTCCAGAGGTTGTCGGGACCATAGGCACCGGGAATGGGCTGGCCCGAGGACGGGTCGAAGGGCGGCGACAGGTTGCCCTGTCCGACGCGGTAGCCTTGCGTCGCCTGCGCATAGAACATCAGGTCCTGCGACGGCGTATAGGTGAGGGCGAATTTCGGCGTCACCTTGGTGAAGGTCGCGGCATTGCGCAGCGTGACGAGACCTTCGAGCACCGAATTGCCGTCGTCCGTGGTGCGCACGGAGTCGTTGAAGACGCGCGCGCCGGCCGTGGCCGTGAGCGTATCCGTCAAGTCATAGGACAGTTCGCCGAACACGGCCTCTTCGACCACCTTCACGCGATAAAGGTCGAACAGGATGGTGTCGCTGGGATAGCCGGCACCGGCGAAGCGCGCACCGGCGCCGGGCACGGTGAGCGATTCCGTGAACGACCGGTAGTAGTGCTGATAATAAACGCCAGCGAGCCATTTGAACGGATGTTCGTCGGCAGACGCAATGCGCACTTCCTGGATGAAGTCGCCGGACGGGCCGCTATCGACGATTGGCGCCGGCGCCATGATATGGGTGATCGCCTCCGACCGGGTGGTGAAGTCGGTGTGCTCGAGCTCTGTCTTGTCCACGAAGCTGGTCGATGAGGTGATCGTCGCCCATGGCAGCGTGTATTCGGCGGCGAGGTTATATGTCTTCAGATCCTGATAGGCGAAGTTCGCCGTCGCGCTCGTGAATTCGAGATTCTTGTTCGTATACGAGGTGTAAGCCGCGTCGTTCGGGTGGTCATTTTCGTAGAGAAAGGTACCGGTCAGCGTCAGGTCGTCGGTGGGCGTCCAGCGCAGCATGGCGCGGCCACCCTTGGTGACGGCGCGGTTGACGTCGGCCTCATGGCGCGTGGTGTTGTCGATCCAGCCCGGATCGCGATCGTAATAGCCGACGATGCGCAGCGCGAGCGTATCGTTAAGGGGAATGTTCGCCATGCCGTTGAGGCGGTAGCCGACGCCACCGTTTTCGACCGACTCCACGGTGGCTTCCGCTGCCGCGTCATAGGCGGATGCATCCGGCTTGTTGGTCGCGAGCCGGATCGCGCCGCCCAGCGCACCGGAACCAAACAGCGTGCCCTGCGGACCGCGCAGCACTTCGACCTGGCCGACGTCGAACAGGCGAAGATCAGTGATGTTGTGCGGGCCGAACGGATCGAGCACCGGCACCTCATCCAAATAGACGGCCACTGGCGACTGGACGTTGCTGACCGAGCTGCTCGTGTTGACGCCGCGAATTGTATAGGTTGCGGAACCGGCGCTGTTCTCGTTGTAGGACAGGCCGGGGATGGCGCGGACCACGTCTTCGAACCGGGTCGCGTCGGTCTTCTTGATGAGATCTTCCGACAGCGCGGTGACGCTGATCGGGACTTTCTGGAGGTCTTCGGCACGCTTGGTCGCCGTGACGATAACGGTCTCGACAGCACCATCGGACGCGCGGGGCGCTTCCTGCCCAGCCGCTCCGGCGGCCCAGAACAACGTCGTTCCCAGCGCAGTCGCTGCAAGAAATCTCGTACGCAACATGATCGAGCCCCCGTCCGGTTCACGCCGCGCCCCGCGCGCTTTGTGAGACATCTGTGACGAACGCTGCGGCCGGCCGGGGTTTGCCGCAACGCAAAAGGACTAGGCAGGCCATTAGCTGGCGTTATAGTCGCAGCCTCGTCGCATTCTGCGAGGCGTTGCGTTGGGTGGCGGCAGAAAGACTGATGTCAGAACGGCGGATCCGTCCGAGCTGGACGATGTTTATCGCATGGACGGTCAGATGCTGGCCGATCTGTGGGTCTTCCGGTCGGCAGCGCGCATGGGGAGCTTCACCGCCGCGGCCAGACGCATCGGAGTCACCCAGGGCGCCGTCAGCCAGCGCATTGCGCGGCTCGAAGGCCGGTTGGGGCGTGCGCTGTTCAGCCGCGCGAAGGGCAAGATCGCCCTGACCTCGGAGGGCAGCTCCTTCCTTACCGCGATGAACCAAGTTTCGCTGTTGCTCGACGAACCGTTGAGCCGGGTGGTCCGCGCCTCCCGGCGGTCGCTCGTGGTGAGCTGCATCCCCTCCTTCGCGACCGAGTGGCTCGTGCCCAATCTCGAATCCTTCTATCGAGAGCATGGCGACATTGAGCTGTTCGTCCGCGCCGAACTGGTGCCGATGTCGGCCGAGCGCATGGAAGACGCCGGCATCGACCTGGCGATTGTTTACGAGCGCGAGCCGGTCAGCGATCTCCACGAATTGCTGGCGCACCGCGAGCTGACCTTTCCGGTCTGTTCGGCCGCCTATCTCGAAGGTCTGCGGGCGCGCGACGGGCGGCAAGTCGTGCGCCTGCATGACGAAGAGCCTTGGCATGGCGCCAGCGCGGGCGAGGAATGGCAAGGCCTACTGACCAGCCGGCGCGGCGATTGGGCCGCGGCTCCTTCGGCCGAGCGGCATTTCAACATGGCCCATCTGGCCTATCACGCCGCGATGTGCGGTCAAGGCATCGCGGTCGGACGCGCCATCATCGTGCATCGCCTGCTGAACAAAGGCGATCTCATGCTGGCCGGCGAGATGGAACCCGTTCCGAGCGCCCATTATCGCGTTGTGACCCATCGTCCGGGCGACAGCCGTTCCGCCGTCCGTATCTTTACCGCCTGGCTCGGCAAGACACTCGCCGCGACTCAGGCGCAGGCCGCGGCCCTGATGGCGGCCGGCGATCGGCATTAGACGGGCTAATATGCGTCCCAGCGCAATTGGATTGCCCGCCGCACCGCGATGGCGATGGTGGCGCCGCAATGACAGTGTCCTCGACCGATGGCGCGGCGCACGACGATACGTGCCGAGACGCCTGCCTGGCCGATCTCGGCGCCGGACGGGCGACAGTCTGGCTCCGCGAGCCGGCCGCGGTGCCGCTTGTCCGCGCCGACATAGCACGGTCCGCGATTAGCGAGGCCGAGGCACGGCTGGCGCGTTTTGCGCCGGTGCTGGCGCGTCTCTTTCCGGATGGCGCCTGGAACGGACACATTGCATCGCCGCTGCTGCGCTACGACACGCCGCCGGCAGAGATCGGTCGCCTGCTCGTCAAGGCGGATCACCGTCTGCCGCTGACCGGCACCATCAAGGCACGGGGCGGCGTCTACGAGGTGCTCTGCTTCGTCGAAGCAGTAGCGCGCAAGGAAGGCTTGCTCGTCGCGGGCGAAACCTATGACATTATCGGCACACGCGCAGCCCGCCGGGCGTTCGGCGCCTATCGCGTCGGCGTGGCCAGCACCGGCAATCTCGGGCTGAGCGTCGGAATGGTCGCCAGCCGCTTCGGCTTCGCGACCGAGATCCACATGTCGCGCGACGCCAAGGCATGGAAAAAGAACGCCTTGCGCGAGATGGGCGTCACGGTCGTCGAACATGATTGCGACTATGCCCGCACCGTGGGGATCGCCCGGCGCTCGTTCGAGCGAGCCGGGAAGGCACATTTCATCGACGACGAGCGCTCGCGGGCGCTGTTCGTCGGCTATGCGGTCGGCGCCGCGGAGCTGGCGCACCAGCTTTCTCAAGCCGCCATCGCGATCTCGGCGGAGCAGCCGCTGATCGTCTATCTGCCCTGCGGGGTGGGCGGAGCGCCGGGCGGCATCACCTTCGGCCTGAAGTCGATCTTCGGCCGCAACGTCGCCTGTGTCTTCGTCGAGCCGGTCGCCTCGGCCTGCATGCTGGCCGCCATCGCCTTCGGCGAGGGACGCGCGTTGCCGGTCTACAAGCTCGGACTCGACAACCGCACGATCGCGGACGGCCTTGCGACGCCTGTCGCGTCGGAGCTGGCGCTCGCACAGATCGGTCCGGATATCGACGCGCTGGCCGCGGTGCCGGACGCGGCGATGATGCAGTGGCTGTCGCACGCCTGGAGCGAGGCGGCGATGCGGCTCGAGCCATCGGCCGCCGCCGGCTTTGCCGCCATCACACCGGTGGCGGAAGCCTTGCGCGCGCGGCCGGTATCGCGCGGCCCTCTGGCGCGATTCGACGACGCGGTGCATGTCGTGTGGACCACCGGCGGTTCGCTGCTGCGGGACGACGAATTCATGGGCTATCTGTCGTACAAGCTGAATTCCGATCTGACGGAGTGCGCGACGCATGCAAAGCCGGCGAAACGTCCTTAAGGGCGCCGCGGCCGCGGCTGCCTTTGCCGCAGCCGCGCGCGGCGAAGGCCAGGTGCGGCGACCCAACATCGTCTTCATCCTGGCTGACGATCTCGGCTACGCGGACCTTAGCTGTTACGGACAGCCCGATTTCGAGACCCCAGCGATCGACAGCCTGGCCGCGGACGGACTGAAGCTCGCCCAAGCCTACGCCAATTCCGCGGTGTGTTCGGCGACGCGTACGGCCTTGATCACGGGACGCTATCAATATCGCCTGCCGGTCGGGCTTGAAGAACCGGTGCCGGAGAACTCCAGCCCGGTGGGCCTGCCGCCCGGTCATCCGACATTGCCGTCGCTGCTCCGCCGTGTCGGCTATCGCACCGCCCTGGTGGGCAAATGGCATCTTGGGGCGCCGCCGCATTACGGCCCGCGCAAGAGCGGCTATGACGAGTTTTTCGGCTTCTATGGCGGCGCCACAGACTATTTCGCGCACCGCGTGGTCGGCCGCGGCGCGGGTGAAGAACCATATGACGGATTGTACGAGAACGATCGTCCCGTCTCGGTCGAAGGTTACCTCACCGACGTCCTTACTGACCGCGCCGCCGCCTACATCGCCCGTCAAGGCAAGCGCGGCCCGTTTTTTCTCAGCCTGCACTACAACGCGCCGCATTGGCCATGGGAAGGCCCCGCCGACGGCGCGGTCCCTGCACAGCTCAAAAGCCTGCGCGACGAGGACGGCGGCAATCTAGCCATATATGCCGCGATGGTGCGGTCGATGGATGCCGGAGTCGGCCGTATCCTCGCCGCGCTCCAGGCCGCCGGCATCGCCGACGACACGATCGTCGTATTCACGAGCGACAATGGCGGGGAACGCTTCTCCGACACTTGGCCGTTCACCGGGATGAAGGGCGAGTTGCTCGAGGGCGGCCTGCGCGTCCCGGCACTGTTGCGCTGGCCCGGCCGCATCGCGGCCGGATCGCGAAGCGACCAGGTGACGGTCTCGATGGACTGGCTGCCGACCCTGACGACGCTCGCACAGACCGCTCCGTCCACGTCCTATCCTCCGGACGGCGAGGATCTTTCATCCATTTTCGTCGAGGAGGCGGCCGGCCACGGCCGCACGTTGTTCTGGCGCTATCGTGCCAACGACCAGGCGGCAATGCGCGACGGCGACCTGAAATATCTGAAGCTGGGCGGCCGCGAATATCTCTTCGACGTCGCGGCCGACC
The DNA here is from genome assembly GCA_037200985.1 of Rhizomicrobium sp. NCBI lineage: Bacteria > Pseudomonadati > Pseudomonadota > Alphaproteobacteria > Micropepsales > Micropepsaceae > Rhizomicrobium > Rhizomicrobium sp. Next base: position 4,615,220 of record JBBCGJ010000001.1, on the reverse strand, counting down.
AGCGCGAACGCGCCAACCTAGCCGAGCGCCTGCCCGATCGCTTCGCGCGGATGAAGGCGGCCTATTCCGCATGGAATGCGACCATGCTGCCTTATCCGGCCGAGAGCTTCAGCGAAACGCCGAAGGGCCACGTTGCCGATCGCTACTGACCGGCGCTCGGTCGACGCCGGAGGTATTGCAAGCGCTGGATGCGGGCCTAAGGCTGGCGCGCTGGGCGATGCTGTCGCCGACCGCGTTTGACGGGGGCCGCAATTCGGGATCCGAGCAGCGGCAAGGCGGTCGATGCTTTGATCTCGGAAAGGGCAACCGTGGAGTTGATCTCCTGCACGCCGGGAAGCCGCGACAGCCGCTCGAAGAAAAACCGCTCATAGGCATCGACATCCTCCGTCACGATGCGCAGGAGAAAGTCTGTCTCGCCCATCATCACGTAGCATTCCAGCACTTCCGGGAAGGATTGGACGGCCTTGGAGAATTCGGCGAGATGGGCTCTGCCATGGGCCGAAAGCTTCACCCGCGCAAAGACATGGGCGTTGAGACCCAGTCGCCTGCGATCAAGGACCGCAACCTTGCGCTTGATGTAGCCCTCGTCCTTGAGCCGTTGAACGCGCCGCCAGCAGGGAGACTGCGACAGGCCAACCTTCTCCGCCAGTTCGGCGGCGGAAAGCGAGCAGTCATGCTGCAACACGTCGAGAAGCGTCAGATCGGTGGCATCGAGCTCAGCGCGCATGAACTTCTCCGGAAATATTCATATTGGAGTATGATAATGCTCAAACTGTTGCACGTATCGCAACATAGGCAACAAATTCCCCGTTTCCTGCAATAACCTACCTTCATGGAGACCCGCACCGTCAAGCCGCAAAGCGCCAAGATCTTCGCTCGCATCGCCGCCGAGCCCGGCGCGCTGACGCGCGTGTTGCAACCTTTTGCGGTCGCCAGCCTCGTGCCCGCCGCGCTCACGCTGCGCTCGCGCGCCGCCGGCGGTTCCTTTGTCGTCGCGGAATTTCCGGGCCTCGAATCGGCGCGGGCCCGCCTGCTGGTCGCGAAGCTGTCGGAGATGCCTTGCGTGCGACGGGCACGGCTATCCAAATCGCCGGAGCGCAAGAAGGACGCCGAGGGCGTCCGATAAGAGGCTCGTTGCGCCGCTTCTTAGACCAGCCCCTGCGTCTTGAGCCAAGCATGCGTATCGCGGAGGCATTCTGCGAGTTCGACACGGTGATAGTCGAGTTCGCGCTCGGCCTTGTTCGAGGCGCAGCGCGTATCGGCGCTCATCAACGCCACCGTTTCCGGCGTCAGGGATGGCTCCTTCCCGGTGAAGCGGGCGGCGAGCACACCAAGACCTGCCGCGAGGTTCAGAAGCGCCATCGGCGCCGGTTTCGGATGCACGTCCAGACCCATCGTCGCGCCGATCAGGGTCGCGAGATCGGCGACAGATGTCGTTGGACCATTCAGGAGATAGTTGTCGCCGCGATAGCCGAGGTCCAAGGCCGAGATGTGGGCGCGCACGACCTCATGGACATGGTTGCAGGTGATGACGCCTGGCGGCGCTGCCTTGAACTGGCCGCTGCGGATCTGGAAGAAGAGACGGGCCCAGCCATGCCGGTCGCCGGGACCCAGGATCGCAAAAGGATTGAGGATCACAGCGTCGAGGCCGGCGGCAATACCCCGCTGTACTTCCTGCTCGGCGAGCCACTTCGATTTCTCGTAATTGACCCATGATTGCGACGCCGTGGACCGCGTCGTCTCCGTTATGGGTTCGGCATGGCGGCCATAGGCCGAGCAGGTCGAGGTATGGATGAAGCGCTTGGCTCCGCGGGCCAACGCGGCATCGACCATCGCCGCCGTGCCGGCGATGTTGATCGCATCCTGCCGGGCGTTGCGGCGCGACCACAGGCTGGTGTCGCCCGCGACATGGAAGACGGCGTCGGGCGCAGCGGGCATTGCCGCCAGAACCGACTCGCGGAGCGTGAGGTCGCCCCTCGCCGGTATCGCACCCATTGCCGACAGCGCAGCAGCCTGGTCTGCGGAACGGTGCAGAGCCGTGACGCGCCAACCGCGATGCACGAGCTCGGCGATGAGATTCGAGCCGACGAAACCGCTGCCGCCGGTGACGAAAGCGGTGCGGACCGGCGTTCCTGCTGCAGCCATGTTCCCCCCATCGCGGCGCGGCCCCGCGCCGACCCCGACATCGCTTTCCGTCCGCTGCCCTCAGGCGCGAACGACGATCTCGATCTCGACCAGCACTTCGGGCGTGAACAGCGCCCTGACCTCGACCATGGTCGAGGCCGGCGGATAGGCATCGGCGGCGGCATAGGCGGCTGCCCGCGCGCTGCGGCCAGCCTCCATGGCGACGAGGTCGGTCGTGAAGATCGTTTCCTTGACCACGTTCTTGAGCGACAGGCCCAGCTCGGCCAGCGCCTTGGCCAGGGTCGCATAGGTCGCTTCGACCTGGGCCCGCATGTCGCCGACGCCGATGATCTTCATGTCGGCACCGATCGCGATCATGCCGGAGAAATAAATCATCTCGCCGGTCTTGATCGCCGCCGAGAATCCCATCGCTTTTTCGATCTCGGGAAAGATGTGAAATGCCTGCTCCGCCAACGCCATTTTTGCCCCTCGAAGGTCTATTCGTTCTATAGTTATGTCGAAAAATATAATCACATGCAACTGGTTCTATAATTGAAATTAATCCAGAAATAGATCATGAACCCACGAAAAATGACCACGGAGGAAAAAAATGGGTCTCAGGACGAAAATGAAAAACCGCCGCCGCACCCGGATCCTCGAGGTGGCGGAGCTGATGTTCCGCGAGCGAGGCTATTCCGGCACCAGCCTGATGGAGATCGCCGACAGCGCCGAGGTCAGCATCGGGACGATCTATACCTATTTCGGATCGAAGGGCGGCATCATCCACGAACTCTCGCGACCCCTTGTCGGCGAACTGGAGCAGCGCGCCGACAAGGTGATCCAGAACCCGCCGGACAATGCCATGGAGGCCATGGTCGCGCTCTTCAAGGCGCTCCGGTTGCCGAAGGAGTGGCAAGTTCCCAATCTTGTCAGGGCTTTCGACCGCGCGCAGACGACGGAAGGCGATGGTTATATCGAGGCGCTTGTGGCCGAGGCGAAGTCGCTGACGACGCGCAAGATCCGCTCGCTGCTCGACATCCTTCGCTATCGGCGCAGCATTCGCGAAGACCTCAATCTCGAGGATGCCACCTTCATCCTTGAGAACCTGATGGCCGCGCATCTCGAATACTACGTCTATGCCAAGGAGCCGATCCCCTTTGCCCAGCTTGAACTCCTGATGCATCGCCGCGTGCGTTTGGTGTTCGAGCCCTGGCAGGCGCCCGGAATTTCGCAGCCGGCGAATTCCGCCTGAATAGGCAGCAGTTGCTCAGAAATATTGCATGCGTTATAAAAATAAAATCATATTCGATGTATTGCAAAAATAAATCTGTCGTGCAGGAATTCCGCTCGTGAGTGAGGCGTAGGCGTCTGAGGGGGCTGCCATGGAATTTCGGGCCGAAGGTTCAGTTTGGGGAATGAAGACAGCATTGCGGCTGGGGACGGCAGCGATGGCACTGTTTCTTGGCGGAGTGGCCGCGCAGGCGCAGGACACGCCCGCCGACACGATCGAGACCGTGCTCGTAACGGCGCGCAAGCACGCCGAGCCGATCCAGCAGACGCCGATCGCGATCACCGCCTTCACGGCGAACGATCTGGCGATGCGCAACGTCACCAACCTGTCGAACGTGGCGGCCTATACGCCGAACCTGGTGTTCGACCAGGGCACCGGCAATACCGGCAGCGCCAACACGGCGCAGATATTCATCCGCGGCATCGGCCAGACCGACTTCCTGTTCACCACCGAGCCCGGCGTCGGAATCTATATCGACGGCGTCTATCTGCCCCGCGCCATCGGCTCGCTGATGGACATGGTCGATGTCCAGCAGGTCGAGGTGCTGAAAGGCCCGCAAGGCACGCTGTTCGGCCAGAACAGCGTCGGCGGGGCGATCAACATCACCACCAAGGAGCCGACGCCGGATTTCGGCGGCGAGGGCTCGGTCACCGTGGGCAACTATTCGCGCCATGATTTCCAGGGCACGGTGAACGTGCCGCTCGGCGACGACCTGCTCACCAGCCTCTCGCTGATCTCGCGCAATGAGGACGGCTATGTGAAGCGCCCGTTCGACAAGACCACCTGAATGAACACGCACGTCACCGGGCGGGCGGAAGACTCGCCCACCTATCCGAAATGGCGGGGCAACGGTCTCCTACCGACGCGGGCCGGCAATGCCGCGCGATTTCAGACTTTCTGCCCGCAGAATTCAGCCGATAAGGGCCGAACGCCGGATGCCGTTTCGGGCCTCAGATTGGGCTTGTCGCGCGACAATGCACAGGTCCACTTTCGCATTTTCAATATGAGTTCGATGCCGAGATATCGCCTGAGTGATCTTGCGAACTTCGTTCAGGAGATCTGCGCAGCGAGCGCGCATCCCTTGAGTTGATTGTCGATCGATGATTCGCTTGTTTCCAACGGTGGGCCGTTGTCATTCGCCGCCACGCCGTTGAAATTCTCCATCAGGATGTTGAACGGTTCGGCCTCCGCGCGCTGATCGGCAGGTCGTCATCGATCGAAATCGTAACGCTCCGCAAGCGAATTGCCATGGGCAGCGAACAACTGCACGCCGACGGCTCTTCAGCGGCCATCGAAGTCGAGGACGGGACGCTCCACGCCGCGGCGAAGCGCGTCCTGTGCGGAGGCGATCCCCCGGCTTGCGTCCTCGGTCCGCCAGAGTTGTTCGGCCAGCGCCGGGATCAAGGCATCGGCCGCGGCCACGCCGCCGTTGGACCAGGCGTTCATGATCTTCTTGTGGGCGGCGTGGGCGAGCGTCGGTCCCTTGCCGAGCCGCCGGGCCCATTCATAGGCCGCCGCTACCAGCTGGTTATCCGGGACGACCTCGGTGATCACGCCTGCCTCCAGCATCTCCCGCGCGGGCACGCGCTCCGAGGTCATGGCCCAGCGAAGGGCGCGTGCCCGGCCGGCGCGCTCGGCGACCCTCTGAACGCCGCCCATGAGGGTGACGAGCCCCAGCGTCTGCTCGGAATGACCGAACCGCGCATTCTCCGCGGCAACAATGATGTCCGTGCGCAGCACGATCTCGAACGCGCCGCCGAGGCAAATGCCCTGCACCGCCGAAATCACCGGCACCCGGAGCGTTTCGAATGCGCCAAGCCAGCGGAGCCCTTCGCCGATGCTGGCGCCGATCGCGGCGGGGTCGACATCGAGCCAGTTGCCGATGTCGCCGCCGAAGCTGAAATTCTCGCCCTCGGCGCGGATGACCAGGGCGCGGATGCTCTGGTCGGTCTCGATCTTCTCCACGGCGCGCCGGAAGTCCGCCGACGTGGCGTTATTGAGCCGGTTCTGCGGCGGATTGGACAGGAGCAGCGTCGCGATGCCGTCCTCGACGGTGAAGGTGAAGCTGGCCATGACGGAGGTCCTCGATAGGGTTGGTGGATGTCGGCGGTGCGGTCAGCGCTGCGGGTTCATGATCACCCGGCCGAAGGGGCGCTCCTCGATCAGGAAGCGGACGGCTTCGGGCGCCCGCGACATCGGGAAGGCCTTGGCGATGGTGGGCTGGAGCGCCCCTTCCTTCAGGAAGCCGGCGAGGGTTCCGCTGGCCGCGGCAATCGTCTGCGGCGCGAAAAGCCGGAACGTGAAGCCGCGGATGGTCGCCGCCTTCCAGATAATGTCTGTGACATTGATGTCCGCCTCGCGCCCGCCGGCATAGCCCGCGACCACATAGGTGCCGCCGGACGCCAGCGACGCCAGCGCCGGACCGGTCAACTTTCCGCTCACCCCATCGACGATGACGTCGACGCCCTTGCCCTGCGTGATGCGCAGGACACCGTCCTTGAGGCTCTCCTTGGAGAGGTCGATGACGTGTTCGTACCCGGCCGCGCGGGCGCGTTCGGCCTTCTCGCTGCTGCCGGCCGTCGAGATCGCCAGGGACGCGCCGAGGCGGCGGGCGACCTGGACGGTCTCCATGCCGACCGCGCCGCCGATCGCAGGCGCCAGGACAGTCTGTCCCGGCTTGAACTTCGCGAGCTCCGTCAGCGCCAGATAGCCGGTCAGGTATCCCGCACCGGCGAGGTAGGCCGCGGCGTGGTCGTCGTCGATCCCGTCCGGAATGGGCGACAGGCTTGCGGCCGGCGCAGCCACGAATTCGCGCCATGTCCCATCGGCCGTCAGACCGAGCCCCGGTGCCGCGACGAAGACGCGCGCACCGACCTTGAAGGCAGCGCTCTTGGTCTCGGCCACGATGCCGGCGCCCGACTGCCCTCCGACTCGGGGCAGGTTCGCCGGCGCCGCGAAGAAGATGTGGCCAGACCGGAATGTGTTGTCCAACGGGTTGACCCCGGCGGCGCGCATCTCGACGAGCACCTCGCCATCGCGAAGCACGGGACGCGGCAGATCGACCAGGCGGTTTTCGCCGTAATCGCCAAAGGACTGATATTGGATGGCCTTCATCGCATTCCCGCTTTCCGGTTGTTGGGCCTCATGCGGAGCGGGATGTAAGCCCTTCCAAATTCCTTCAGTAGTGTCAAAGCTTGGGAGCAACCCTCCCAATTCTGGAAGGGGCTTCAGGCGATCGGAACGAGGATGGCGTCGCCGACGGCCAGGAGCTTGTCGGGCGCGTTGCGGGCGAAGAGTTCGCCGCAGGCGAAGATCTGCTGGCGACCGGGCTTGATCACCTTGCCCCTGACAACGAAGACCTCCGCGACGGCCGGCCTCAGAAAACGAACGGACAGTTGCGACGCCAGCACCCGGCCGGACAGGGTCGAAGCGGCAAAGCCGCAGGCCGTGTCGATCAGGCCCGAGACGATGGCCGCGTGGAGATAGCCGCTGTACTGCCCGAACTCCGCCCGCCAGGGGAGGCTGAGTTCGACCGCGCCTTCGCCGGCCTGGTCGACTTCCAGGCCCAGCCAGGTGTTGAAGGCCGCCCGGCCAGACGCCTCGCGCAGTCTCGCCCGGAAATCGTCTTCGAGCGCGGCCATGGCGAGCTATCTCCTGCAACGAGGTGGGCCCGCCAACCGCGGGCAGCGCGACCGCCGGCAGCCTAGGTGGTTCCAACCTGGGCCGCTAATGCTTAGTTTCGGGATCAGTCCTCCCAAATCTGGAAGGCCCCATGGACCGACTCGAAGCCATGACCATTCTGGTTGCCGCGGCCGATGCGGGAAGCCTCTCGGCGGCCGGCCGCCAGCTGCGGATTCCGCTGGCCACGGTCAGCCGGCGCGTATCCGAACTGGAGGCGCACCTGAACATCCGGCTGTTCCACCGGGGTCATCGCAAGGTGGTCCTGACCGACGCCGGGCGCAGCTATATCGCGTCGTGCCGCCAGATCCTGGAGGAGATCGCCGAGGTCGAACGGACGGCCTCCGGCGAGTACCGCGCCCCCCAGGGCGAATTGATCGTCACCGCGCCCGCCGTGATGGGCCGCAGCCATGTCCTGCCGGTCGTCGAGGAATTCCTTGAGGCGTTTCCCGACATCCAGGTCCGGCTGCAACTCACGGACCGGCAGGTGAACTTCGTCGAAGAGCATGTCGACCTTGCCGTCCGCATCGGTGCGTTGGCCGACAGCAGCAGCCTGATCGCCGCGCGCGTGGGGCTGATCCGCGTCACCCTGTGCGCCAGCCCCGCCTATCTGAAGCGGCGGGGCACGCCGAAAAAACCGGCCGATCTCGAAAAACATGACTGCGTGGTTCACGAGGGTCATCCGACGGCGCGCCACTGGCAGTTCTTCGGCGCGGGCCCGCCGCAAACGATTGCGGTCGCATCCCGCCTTTCGGTGAATCTGGGGGAGGCCGCCGTCACCGCCGCGGTGGACGGGGTCGGAATCGCTCGCGCGCTTTCCTATCTCATCGACGACCACGTGCGGACGGGCGCGCTGACACGACTGCTGGAAGATTACGAACCGGCACCGCTGCCGGCCAGCATCGTCTACCCGAGCCAGCGCCAGACGCCGTTGAAGCTGCGCGCATTCCTGGACTTCGCCATCCCGCGGCTCAGGGAGCGGTTGGGCTACGGAAAAACGCCGGGCCGGCGCTCCGGCCGTTCCGGTCGCTGATCGGTCCTTTCAGATCCGGAAGGCTTCTTTCCACGTCGAAGCACTATTGCCCCGGATCGGGATTTCCTATTCCGCCCGGATCGCGGTCCCGTCGTCGTCGGTCCGCCGCCAGGCCGGAGCCTCCATGTCCTCTGCTCTTTTCCGGCCGCGCGCTCTCAAGGGCCTTCACACGACGCGAAATTCCGGGGAAGCCGAATGACGTCCTTCACCAAGATCGAAGATGCGGACAGGGCCGGGTCGGGGATCTCGCGACTCGAAGAAAAGCGAATTGCGCTGTCGCTGTCGCCCGACATTGCATGGCCGACGCTTGCATTGGCGGTCGTCCTGCCCGGCACGCTCCTTACGGTCATCTATCTGGGTCTTTCGGACCGCTGGCCGCTCTGGGTGTGCACGCCGATCCTGGCCGTCGTCTCTTACGCGCACTACACGCTGGTGCACGAGGCCATCCACGGCAATGTGGTCGGCAGGCCCAGGCGCTTCTATGGGATCAACACCGTCGTCGGCTGGATCGGCGCCCTGGGCATGGGCGCCGGATGGCCGGTGCTCCAGCGCACGCATGTGCTGCACCACGCCCACACCAACACCGAGCGCGACCCGGACATCTTCGTAAAGGGCACGCTCGGCCAGTTGATCGGCAAGTGGGCGGTCGCCGTGTTCATGAACCTTGTGCCGCTGGCCCTGCTGAAGCCCTTCGCCCCTGTCCGCTACCAGCGCCTGCGCAAGATCCTGACGGCGTCCGAGATCGCCCAGACCTCTGCCGTCACCGTGCTGACGCTGGTTCTGCTGGCGGCGTCCCTCGCCACCGGGCACTTTGCCGCCTGGCTGCTCCTGTGGTTCGTGCCGATCAGGGCCGCCATGCTCATGCTGAACATCCTGTTCCAGTGGCTGCCGCACTATCCGTTCGACCGCACCGACCGGTACGGCAACACCCGCATCAGCCTGTGGCTGGGCGGGCGGTTCGCGACCCTGCAGCAGAATCTCCACCTGATGCACCATCTGTGGCCGAGCGTGCCCTTCTACAATTACCGCCGGCTCTATGTGGCGCTGCGGCCGGTGCTGATCGCCGAAGGCTCGCCGATCCAGGGCTTCGGCGTCGGCAGGTGGGCGCGCTCGAAGGCGGGCGACATTGCCGTCACGGCGCGCAGCCTCTGATTGCCGATGAAGGAGCCGGTCTAGGGTCCAAGGGAACCGAGGAAAGCGACAAGGACAATCTCTGCTAAGAGCGCGAGCAAGGCCGCCGTCAGGTTGCCGCCCGCCGTTTCGCGTATATCCGCCGCCGCCGTTGCCGCTCAGGCGTAGGGGGATTTTCCCGACGGTTCGCCCTGCGCTCCCGCCAGGCGCGCGTGAAGGTGTCGATCTCCGTTGTGCTCGTCCCTGCCCTTCAAGCGCCAAGCTGTTCCAGGCCTTCGAGATCGCCCTTGTCGCGCCAGGCTTCGAGCAGGGGGACGAACACCAAGGGGCCGGCGGGATAAAAGCTGTCCAGCACCGCCTTGTCCGACGGCTGACCCTCGTTGTTGTAGTAGCCCGGCGTGCACTCCCGGTCGAACTTCCGGCGCTCGTTTCGAAATGTCAGGATGTGGTCGACCCACGCACGCTCCGCGTCTTGGCTGGGCTCCACGGCCGAAATCTGGCGTTCAAGACATGTCTTGATTGTCCAGGCGAGGTGCCTGCTGCTTTCGTTCAGCATGTGGGTGAAATTCGGCGTGTTCGCGGTCTGGGCATTGCCCAGGATGAAGCAATTGGGAAAATCGCGAATGAAATATCCGTGAAGGGTGGACGCGCCATCCTTCCACTTCTCGCTCAGGGTCAGTCCGCCACGGCCGTATATCTGATAGCCGTTGCGGATGGCGAAATCGGTCTGGAATTCGAAACCGGTCGCATAGATCAGACAGTCGACGGGAAATTCCCGGCCATTCGCGACCACTCCCGACGGCGTCACGCGATCGACGCCCCGGCCGTCGGTATCGACGAGCGTCACATTTTCCCGATTGAACGTTTCGAGATAGGCGTCGTGAAAACACGGCCTCTTGCACATGATGTTGTAATAGGGCTTCAACGCCGCGGCGGTGGCTTTGTCGCTGACGGTCCGGTCGATCCGGTCCCGGATCTGCTCCATCTTGCGGAAGTCGGCGCGTTGCCGGCGCTCGGCTTCGTCGGGCATCGATGCGAGTTCGACGCCGATCCCATGCAGGATTTCGGTCCATCCATCGGAAACGAGATCTTCATCGGCCGTGCCACCGGACACCAGGGTGTTGAAGTTGTCCATTCTCCGCTGCTGCCAGCCGGGCTTGAGCGAGCCGGCCCATTGCGGATCCGTGGGCCGGTTGTTGCGTGCATCGACAACGGAGGGCGTTCGCTGAAACACGTAAAGATGCCGCGCGCCCTCGGCGAGATGGGGAATGCACTGTATGGCCGTCGCCCCGGTGCCGATGATGGCGACGCGCTTGTCGGCCAGGTTGCTCAGGCCGCCTTCGGGGCCGCCGCCCGTATAGTCGTAGTCCCATCGGCTGGTGTGAAATGCGTGCCCGCCAAAGGTCTCGATACCGGCAATGCCCGGCAATTTCGGCTTGTTGAGGGGACCGGTCGACATGCACACATACCGCGCCGCAATCGTGTCGTTTCGGTCGGTGTCCGCGATCCAGCGTCGTCTCCGGTCGTCCCAGCGCAGCTCCCGGATTTCGGTCTGGAACAAGGCTTTCCCGTATAAATCGTATTTGCGGCCGACGGCTTGCGCATGCGCCAGGATTTCCGGCCCCTTCGCGTATTTTTCGACGGGAACGTAATTCAGCTCTTCCAGCAGCGGGATATAGACATAGGACTCGATATCGCATGCGGCGCCGGGATATCGGTTCCAATACCAGGTCCCGCCGAAGTCGCCGGCCTTCTCGACGATCAGGATGTCGATTATGCCCGCCTCTCGCAGGCGCGCGGCCTGGAGAAGGCCGCCAAATCCTCCGCCGACGATCAGAACGTCGGGGTTGGAAACGACAGGATCGCGGGCGAACCCCGGAGAAACGTAAGGATCCTCGTCGTAGCGCGAAAACGCGCCCTGCACATGTCGATATTGATCGGTGCCGTCGCGCCGCAATCGCTTGGCCCGCTCGGCATCATACCGTCCTTGCAGCGCTTCGGCGTCGAAGCCCGGCGGTTCCTCTGGTCTTACCACGCTGCCGATCCGAATTTTACATTTCGGTGCACATGATCTCCGGATTGCAACATCGCTGTCAAGGCCGGCTCGGCTCCTAGACCGGCCGCAGGCCGATCCGAACGAGGGTGGCGATTTCCCTTGGAACAAGACTTCGGTCGGATTGCTCCACGGTGTCGAACCATTTGGGGAGCCATTGAAAGACACCCGGGTGCATGGCCAGAACGGCGCGGGCATTTATGCGGCGAATGCTCTTTTCCCGGTACCCCGCCTCGAAGACCCGAAGGTAGTCGGCCATGAGGCGCCCGGACGACGCCTGCATCCTTTTGCGTATTGTCGATGGAAGCGCTTCGAAACCGGCCAAGGGCGCAAGCGGGGCCACGTCCTCGCGCAGGCTGGCCTCCGATAGAGCATGGGTACTCGCGGACAGCGCGTCGATTCTCGGCCCCTCATATGCGACCGTTCGGCGGGCAATGTCCTCGTAGAAGCCGAAGGAGCGCGTATAGCATTGGGCGACGAGCGCGGCCTTGTCGCCGACATTGTGATAGACGACCTTCTTTGTCACGCCCACGCGCGCGGCGATTTCGTCCAGCGACGTCGCATCGACCCCCTTGAGATTGAAAAGCCAGGACGCGGCGGTGAGCAACGCCTCGCGGCGCGCGGCGGCCATCGCCCGGTCGTCGAAAACGCTTTGGCTCAACGTCGCGCCGCTCGACAGCACCATGGGCCTGTATTCGACCGGCGCGGCGCGATCCGCGGCTACGCCGTCGCGCAACAGAAGCTTTGTGCCCGCGACGAGCTCCTTGCGCGTCAGCGCGTCGTTCGTGCGCCAGCGCCGCGACATCGGAAGCCAGGAGATCAGGCCGATGATCACTTCGGCGACGATATGGCGGGAACAGGGCCGCAGCGAGCCGGCATCGACGCCCTTTTTCAGTATGTCCGCGATGTTCGCCATGATGGCGGCATAGAGGCCGAGAATCGTGCTCCTTTGTTCGGGATGGAGATAGGCGGTTTCGCTGAGAGCCGCGAATTCCGGCTGCCCCGCGCCCAGCAGCGCATCGATGAAGTTATCGACGATCGCCAGGGGATCGGTTCGATTGCGGGCGGCTTCGTTCAACCGCTGCGCCATGAGCTCGCACGATCGGCGATAGCACTGGAAGGCGAGATCCTGTTGATCTTCGAAATAGTAGTACAGCGCGGCACGGGAAACATCGAGCCGCTTTGCGATTTCCGGCAAGGATGCGTGGGAAATTCCCAGGCTGTTCAGGATCTTGGTCGACTCCTCCAGAACGCGAGCCCGCCGGTTCGCGCGTGCGCTCTGTCCGCTTTCGACCGGCTTTTCCAATTCTTCGCTCCTTCGGCAGGCGGTTCGGAGCATCGGCGGCTCGGCGACCGCCGGGCGCGAAAGTCATGTTCGCCGACCCGCTCATTCGTCCACGATGTAGATGAGGTCGGCCCGATGTTTCTTCACTTCGGCGATGTTGCGGATGGTGATCTCGGTCAGCCCGGGCGTTGTTTCCAGCCGACTCTTCACGATCGCGACGAAGTGAGCGAAATCCCTGGCGCCGGCAAGGACGAAGATACTGTGCCGGCCGCTGACCGTGCAGACGATTCCCAAATCGTCGATTTTTCCAAGGTGCGACAGCGCCCGCTCCAGGCTCGCCGCGGCAACTTGAAGATATCCGAACGCGGCCATGTTCAGCCCCAGCTTTCCGGGATCGCAGACCGCGCCTATTCGAATGACCCGCCCATGCAGCATCCGGTTCACGCGCTCGCGCACGGTACTGGCAGGCACATCGAGTGTCCGCGCAATCTCTCGGTTGCTTACGCGGCCGTCGATTTGAAGTTGGCGAACGATCTGATCGTCGAGCTTGTCGCCGACTTCGGACACGCCCGTCGGCCCCAGATCCAGCGCCGCGTAGTCCGACCTGAACATGATGGTTTTCAGTGCCAGATTGACTTCCAGGCGATCGACACCCTCCACGAGGCCCACTTCGTTTTGCAGCAATGCCAATATCGCCGTGTTCTCTTCGACGAACGCCATCAGATGGATTTCCGGGCTGCCGACGCAAACTTGAACGGTCGTGATGCGGTCGAATTTGGCGAGGTCTTTGGCGACCTCGTCGATCTCCCGCCCCCTTACCCAAACGTGCATGAAGCAGGTCTGCCTGTTGCGCAGCCGCTTGACGTTGACCTGCGCCATCACGCGCATCACCCCCGCCTCGTTCAGGGCGCGTATGCGGGATGCTATCGTCGGTTCGGCCAAGCTCAGGCTTTCGGCGATCTCCTTCGTGGGGCGCCGGCCGTCCTCGCGAAGCTCGCGGATGATTTTGAGATCTATTTTATCGGGTTTGCCCGCTTCCAAGACACGTCCCCGAATCGGTGGATCGACGATCTAAGAAGCACCCTATCGGCATTTCGTCAAATTGCGGTCCGGTTCATCGTCCGAAATCAAATCCGACGCTCCCGTCCGGCCCAATAAGGCTCCCGCAAGACGTTCTTCGTCACCTTTCCCGTCGCGTTTCGCGGCAATTCGTCGATGAACCGGACACTCTTGGGAACCTTGTATCCGGCAAGGGTCTTGCGGCAATGCGCGATCAGCGATTCCGGATCGTGTTCCGCAAGCGGCCTCATCTCGCACACGGCAAGGACTTGTTCGCCCATGTCCGGATCCGGAATCCCGATAACGGCGGCCTCCAGAACCCCCGGATGCGTATGCAGCGCCGCCTCGATTTCGGCGGGATAAACGTTCGTACCCCCGACAATGATCATATCCTTCAGCCGATCGGTCACGTAGAGATAGCCGCGGTCGTCCAACCGGCCGACGTCGCCGGTCCGGAAATATCCATCCGGCGTCAAATCGTCCGGTCCCAGCGGCGCCCGATTGAGATAGCGGTCGATCATCAGCGGCGTCCGCACGCATATTTCACCCGCCTCGCCCGGCGGCAACGTTTCGCCGTCGGGCCCGATTATCTTCACATCGACGTATGGCATGGGCTTTCCACTGGAATCCGGTGCTTCCTCCCAATGCTCGGGGAGCATGTAGCTGATCATTTGGGTTTCGCTCATCCCATAGCCTTCGAAAATCAGGCATTGCGGACCGAAGAACTCCTTTGCCCAGCGCTTCAGGCTCGCGGGAACGGCGGCGGCGCCGATATTTACCGTGCGCATCGAGGAGCGATCGAATCGATCCCGAATTTCGCTGGGGAGCGCGGCCAGGCGATGGAGCATGGTTGGAACGGCCATCCAGTTCGTGATCGCGTGGCGATCGATAAGCCGAAGCGCGGATTCGGCATCGAATTTCGGCAGAATGACCACGGCTCCGCCCGCCCGCAGGCAAAACAAGGCGGAGTTGGGACCGGCGCCGTGGTGCATCGGCAGGCAGAGCAGAAACCGCGAATGCTCCGAGACCGGTATGATGCCGGCCATGTAGTCGCGGTATTGCTGCACATTTTTGCGCGCCGCCAGAAGCGCGGGGTCGAGAGCGACACCCTTGGGCCGGCCGGTCGTGCCGGAGGTATAGAGAATGAGCGGCGCGGGCGCGGGCGAGACCATCGGAGTCGGCACACCCTTGTCGGCGACGATGTCCGCATAGTTCGGCGCGCCCGAATCGAGCCGGGCGAACGTCAATATCGCGTCGATGCCGCTTGCCCGGGCGATCTCCATGATGGGCCCGGGTGCCGGATCGTCGATGACCAGCGCGCGGGCGCCGCTATCCTCCAAAAGATAGCGCGTCTCTTCGATGGTGGACCGATTGTTTACCCCGACAAGCGCGGCGCCGATCTTGCTCGCGGCCAACTGCACGACGAACCATTCGTGGCGAATAGCCATGCGTGCCGCGATCCGGTCGCCGGGGCGCAATCCCATCTTCTGGAAGCCGGCCGCAAGCCGGTCGGCGCGATCGTTCCACGCCTTCCAGCTGGTGCGGGCATCGCCCTCGAAGAAGGCGACGGCATCCGGTTTCGCCTGCGCAAAGCTCTCTGCGCTGCCTTTGTACGGACTGTTCATGGCATCGTCTCTTTTCATCGGCCCCAGCGGGGCAATTGCTAATCGCTACGCAAGATGTGGACGAGGCAAACGGCGCCCACGCCGACCATATGGGCAAGGCCCGTTCGCGCTCCAGGGTGTTGGCGACGGTCGGCTTCGCCTCGGAGTTGGCGGGTGATCTCGGCGATTTGCCCGAGACCCGTCGGGCCGAGGGGGTGGCCCATGGCAAGCAATCCGCCCGACGGACTGACAGCGACGCGGCCGCCGATGTTGAAATCGCCGTGCTTCAATGCTTGGGGCGCGCCGCCGCGTTCGCACAGGCCCATGCGCTCGACATAGAGAAGCTCTTCGACCGTGAACGCATCGTGAAGCTCGACAATGTCGAGATCCTCCGGACCGATCCCTGCTTCCCGATAGGCTTGATCGATCGTCTCCTCGGTGAGAGCGGCGTCGAATCCCGATGCCGGCTCGTAAACCCGCTCCGAGCGGGACGTTGAGCTTATCACCCGCGGCGACCGGCGCGGATCGACGCCGAATTTGCGAATCGCGTCTTGCGAAGCCACGATGACGGCCGAGGCCCCTTCGCCCACCGGGCAACATTGGAGCGGCGTCAGAAAGCCGGCGACGGGCTCGGCGCTTTGAATTTCATCGAGCGTTCGCGCCTGCTGGCGGTGGGCATAGGGGTTGAGAGCTCCGTTCCCGAGATTTTTCACGGCGACCCGCGCGAAGTCCTCCGGAGTCGCTCCGGATTCGGACCCATACGTCCTTGCAAGAAGCGCGAAATGCGTGAACGCCGCGATGCGATCGTGCTCCAAATTGTCCAATCCGTTCCGCGACGATCCCAAAGTAAAGGGCGCGGGCTTGTCGACGCCCAGCGCAAGCGTCACGTCGCTGATCCCGGAAGCGACTTCGAGCACCGCATTGCGGAAGGCCGTCGAGCCGGACGCCGAAGCGTTCTCGACCTGTTGCATCGGGATGCCCGTCGCACCCAGATGCCGCAACATGACCCGGGTCGGCGACATCCCAAGCAGGCAATTGGCATGAAAGGCGGACTCGACCGCCGACCATTCCAGCCCCGCGTCGGCGAGCGCGGCGCGCACCGCGGCAAGTCCCAGGACAACGTAAGGCGTGTCCGACAGCTTCTGATAGCGATGATTGCCAACGCCGACCACATAGACCGGACGGAGGTTCGAGAGAGATCCAACCATCGTCAGTCCCTCGCAAGCCGAAAACGCAGTTCAGACGGTCGCTCGCCGGTGGGCGCCGTCAGCGATCCGCACATCTCCGCGCCGATGTACAAGCCCGATTCACCGCGCTGGTCCAACGTGCAACGAAGGAGCGGTCCGCTTTGCAGGCGTATTTCGCCGATCACGAAGGGTGCCTCGATTTCACGGCCCTGATAGCGATGCACCTCGGCAAATGAGATCAGCAGGCCGATAGCCTCAAGCTCTTGAGGGGCCAGCATTTTCCCGTACGCGCCGCACGTTTCGCAGCCATAGATCTGCTGGGGAAAGCCGATGTGACCGCATTTCCGGCACTGCTGTCCGAACAGCGTCACGCGACCGTCCGTCGACGCCCCATAAAGCGTGGGATGTCTGACCCGATTACCCTGATCCATCGCGCCCTTTTTTAACGTTTGCGCATAAATATTCTCATATTGTCACGCGATATGAAAGTGAAAAGGCATATTTATAAACTTTTGGCTGGACAGCATTGCCGGCAATCGTCAAAAGTTCGCCGGGCGCCTGCGATGCGGATGGGGCGGGGGATTTGAGGCGGAACCGTTCAGCGGCGCGGATCGCAAAGTCCGGGAAGAACGGAAAACCGCACGGATCCGAGAATTGCCAGTGACCAAGAGGGAAAAATGGACATTCTGAATTTGTCTGGAAGGACCGCCCTTGTGACGGGGGCAGGCCAAGGCGTGGGGCGCCAGACAGCGTTTCTCCTGGCGGCCTACGGCGCCAAGGTCGTGGTCAACGATTATTTTGCCGAACGGGCCGAGGCGGTCGCGGACGACATCAATCGCGAACATCCCGGTTCGGCAATCGCCCTGGCCGCGGATGTGTCGGATTTCGCCTCGGTGCAGGCAATGGCCGATCGGGCCAGGAGCCTGGCGGGGCCGGTCGGCGTGCTGGTGAACAACGCCGGGAATGCGGGTGCCACCGCCTCGGGCCTCACCGGCAAACCCTTTTGGGAACAGGATCCGTCGGAATGGAACGCGTGGATTTCGGTCAACTTTTATGGCGTGCTGAACTGCTGCCGCGCGTTTCTCCCGGGCATGATCGAGGCGGGCGCCGGTTCGATCGTCAATGTGATTTCGGACGCGGGGCGCGTCGGCGAGCCCAACATCGAGGTCTATAGCGGCGCCAAGGCAGGCGCCGCGGGGTTCACGCGCGGAATCGCGCGCAGCGTCGGGCGTTTCAAGGTGCGCGCCAATTGCGTCGCTATTTCCGCCACGCGCACGCCGGCAACCGAGAACGCGCTCGCAAATCCGGAATTCGCAAAAAGGGCATTGTCGAAATATGTGCTCCGCCGCTTCGGAGAGCCGAGCGATGTCGCCAACATGGTTTTGTTCCTGGCGTCCGAAGCCTCGTCCTGGGTCACCGGTCAGACCTATCCGGTGAACGGCGGCTACGACATGGCGATGTGAGACGGCGATGTCCGAGACTCCAAAAACGATCCGGGTCGAAAGGGACGGCAATGTCGTCGTCATCACGATCGATCGCGTGTCCGCCCGCAATTCCTTCGATCTCGCCACCGCGCAGCAAATGGAAGCGGCGCTGGACGATCTCGACCAGGACGATTCCGCTTTTGTCGGCGTCGTGACCGGCGCGGGCGGCTTCTTTTGCGCCGGCCAGGATCTGAAAGCCGCCGCGCGCGGCGAGGCTGCCTTGACGGCGCGGCGCGGCGGTTTCGGGATCATGGCCAAGCCGTCGTCGAAACCGCTGATAGCCGCCGTGGAAGGCCCGGCGCTGGCGGGCGGATTCGAACTGGCGCTCAGCTGCGATCTCATCGTCGCCGCGCGAAACGCCACATTCGGCTTGCCCGAAGTCCGGCGCAGCCTGGTCGCGCTGGGGGGCGGCATTCTGCGGCTGCCGCGGCGAATGCCCTACCACCTTGCGATGGAGATGATTCTCCTGGGCGGTCCGGTTCCCGCCGAAGCGATGAAGGCGCATGGCATCGTCAACCGCATTTCCGAGCCCGGGGAGGCGCTTTCCACGGCGCTCGCTCTGGCGCGGGCGATGGCCGCCAACGGTCCGCTCGCCTTGAAGGCATCCAAGGAGATCGCATTTCGCGCCCAATCGGAGGCCTGGACCGAAGAGCAGGGCTGGCGGGAACAGATGCGGATTGCGGGCCCGGTTCTTGCGTCGGAAGACTTCAAGGAGGGCCTGGCGGCATTCGCAGAGAAACGCGCCCCGGTCTGGCGCGGGCGATGAAAACAGATTGTCGGAGTTTTTCTGATGGACTTTGAATTCGAAGCCGAAGAACAATTGATCATCGACAATTTCTGCCGCTTCCTGGAAAGGGAAGTCCGGCCTTATGCCAAGGATCTGCGCGACCGTGCGCCGTCGATGGCGGAAGCGAAGGATTTCTTCCAGCGCCTGACGCATTTCGGCATCGGCGGGATGTATGTGCCCGTCCAAGACGGCGGCCATGGCTTCTCCAATCGCCTGAACGGCCGGATGATCGAGGAGATCTGCCGCATAGACGGCGGCCTGGGCGGGATGGTGAGCTTGCAGGACGGCTCCATCGGCAGCTTTGCGCGGATGGCCCCGCAACATCTGAAAGACCGATACCTCCCCGACCTGATGGCCGGCAAGCGGACCTTGTGCACCGGGATCACCGAGCCCGGCGTCGGTTCAAATCCCCGCAATGTCGTAACCCGCGCGACGCCGACCGGAAGCGGGACGTTGCGGGTGATCGGCGAGAAGACCTGGATTTCAAACGCCGATATCGCCGATCTCGCCATCGTCGTGTGCAAAACCAGCGACGATCCGAGAGCCCCGCTCAGTCAGATATTGCTCGACCGGTACGAGCACGGCTTCGAAACCACCAATCTCAAGAAGCTCGGCCTGAATACCTGGCCCACCGGCCAGGTCATGATCGACTGCGAAGTGCCGGAAGCAAATGTGATCGGCGTCGAAGGCGCGGGCCTCGCGCAGACGTTGCGCATGTTCGAGCGGGCGCGCTGCTTTGTGGGCGTGGTCAGCCTGGGTATTGCGCGGGCGGCCCTTGAAGCCGCCATCGACTACGCACAGACGCGCAGGCAATGGGGCAAGGCGATCGCCGGCCACCAATCGATACAGATCAAACTGGCGGAGGCCGCGACGGAGCTCGATGCGGCGCGGCTGCTCGTCTATCGGGGGCTTGCCCTCGTGGACCGGGGAGCACGGTGCGACACCCAGACCTCGATGGCAAAGCTGTTTGCGACCGAAGCCGGCGTACGGATCACGCATCGCTGTCTCGAGGTCTTCGGCGCCAACGGATTGAGTCCGGAGTTTCCGGTCGAAAAGCTTTTCCGCGACGCGCGTGTGATGACGGTGCCGGACGGGACCTCCGATATCCAGCGGCTGTTGATCGCCCGCAATCTGACCGGCGTTTCCGCCTTTTAACCGTCTGCCTGGGGGCGGCGAGCCTTCAGGCCGGCAATCGCGCGCGTTGCATCGTCGTATTCGCGCGCGAAGCGTCCTATCAGCGCCGCGGTGCTTGTGATCCGGTCGATGGCTCCGATGCCCTGCCCCGCTCCCCAGATATCCTTCCAGATTTTCGCTTCGGGGTTCGGCTTCCCAAGACCCAGCCGCTCTTCAAGATCGCCGAGGTTGTCCGGATCGAGACCGGCACGAAGAATGGACGGCCGCAGATAGTTGCCGGCAATGCCCGAAAGACGGTCGGTGTAGATCACGTCGGCCGCGGTGCTGCTTACCACCATGGCCTTGTAGGCCTCGTCGGCACTTGCCTCATGCGTCGCGATGAACGGAGAACCGATATAGCCGCAATCGGCGCCGAGGACGCGCGCGCACAGCAGGGAACGGCCGTTGGAGATCGCCCCGGCAAGCGCCAGCGGTCCGTCATACCAGGCACGAATCTCCTGGATGAGCGCGAACGGGCTTTGCGTACCGCCGTGCCCGCCGGCCCCGGCCGCGACCGCCACGATGCCGTCGGCTCCCCGTTCCACCGCCTTGCGGGCGTGTCGATCGTGAATGACGTCGTGCAGGACGAGGCCGCCATAGCCGTGGATCGCCGAATTGATCTCGCTTCGCGCCCCCAGCGAGGTGATGACCACCGGGACCTTGTGCTTCGCGCACATGTTCAGCCCCTCGTCCAGCCGCCTGTTGGAGCCATGGACGATCAGGTTCACCGCGAAGGGGATGCTGCCGCGGTTCTCGCCGATCGCATGCAGCCAATCGTCCAGCTGCGTGGCCGATCGGGCATTGAGGGCCGGAAACGAGCCAAGCACGCCGGCTTTGCATTGCGCGATGACAAGGTCGGGTCCCGAGACCAGAAACATCGGCGCAGCCATGATGGGAAGCCGCAGCTGGTCGAACAGCTTATCGCGCACGGACCGGCTATCGGCGTTCATTCGAGAATTCCCGCTTGGCAATGGAGCGCTTCACGCAAAAAAACCGGACCGCGCGCTCGAGAGGCGCGGTCCGGACCGGGGGCGCATTGGCCACCTTAGAAGGTGTAGGACGCCGTCACGCCGTAAGTGCGCGGAGGCGCGAACTGTCCCTCCATGGACTGCGTGACGTCTTCGGTGAACTCACCCGAAAGAACGGTCTCGTTGGAAACGTTGCGAACATACGCCCTCACGGCGAAATTCGAATTTTCGGGAATGAACGTGGCGTAGAGGTTGCCCAAGGTATACGCCGATTGCGTGTCGCTCGGCAGATTGAACGGTCGGAAGTAGACGTCGCTGGAGTGATAGACTTCGCCCCGCAGGACGACGTCGCCGAGTCCGTTCAGCGCCCAGTCGTATTGCGCCCCGAAGTTCAATGTGAATTTCGGCGCGCGATTCAGGCGCTTGCCGGTCAGAACCTCACATAGATCGGTGGGAAGGGGGGCGTTGGCGCAGGGAATCGTACCCGATCCCGGATTGAGGGGGTCGAAGTTGTCGTAATCACCGTATTTGGCCTCCGGTATCAAAGACGCGTTTGCGTCGAACGACAGCGCACTGGTCGGCTTCCAGGTGCTCTCCAATTCGACACCGCCGATCGTTGCGGAGGCGGCGTTCACGATTTGATAGCTGACTCCGAAGATCTGCGCGATCTGAAGATTGCTGTAGTCGTAGTAGAAAGCAGCCGCATTGAACGTCAATGTGTCGTCGAATGCCGTGGTCTTGTATCCGATCTCATAGGCGGTGATGGTTTCCGGCTTGAAGATCGCGTCACTGGCGCCGGAACAAGCGGCGGGGTTGAATCCACCGGCCTTAAAGCCCTGTTGCCATTGGGCGTATATCTGTCCGCCATCGGAAAAATGATACTGCACTCCGGCTTTGCCGGAGATGTTGTTGAACGTGGCGCGATCGGTGTCGTCGGAGCAGCCCAGGACCAGGCCGGGTACCACCTGCAAACCGCTTGTCAGCAATATGCTTCGCCGATCTTCGCTCCATCGCGCGCCGCCGTATAGATCAACGGCGTCCGTCAGTTTGAGGGTGAGATCGGTGAACAGCGCCTTCGACGTCGTGGTCTGTGTGAAGATCTGCTCCGTCTGGGAACCGTTCGGGAGCGGTGCGCCGTCGACGAAAACGAACCCCTGGGCGGCGTTGTTCCATGGAAACTCTTGATCGAAGTCGCCCTTGTCCTGATCGTAGAAGGCGCCCAGCAGGCCACTCAGCCGCTTGTCGAACAGCGAGAATTTGAGATCGAATTCCTGCTGAAACGATTTTGACTTATCGACGCGATTGGCGCTGCAGGTAGGGGTGGCGGTTGCTTCGCAATCGCCGTGCTGGCGCGTGAAGTTCAGATAGACATAGGCGGTGCTGGACCGCAGCGCGATATCCGGCGAGATCACCCAATTTGCTTCGAGCTGGGCGCCTTCGTCCAATTGATGGGCCGCCGGTTCGAAATCGAAATAAAATTTGCGAGGATCGAAGGAAATGGGATGATTCAAAAAATCGGGATTTGAAGCGATGGCCGCGGCGCTGGGGGGCGTCGTATTGGTCCAGAAGTCCAGCGTATCGTAGTCGTTGAACCAGAAGCCGGAAAGATCGACCGTGAGGTTGCTGGTCGGTTCGTATCGAAGTGCGCCGCGCGCGCCCGATTCGTTGTAGCCGCCAAGGTGATTTCCGGTGGCAAGATTTTCGGCATATCCCGTTTCGCGGGCGTCGTGCATCACATAAAGCCGCCCTTGAAGATTGTCCGTGAGCGGACCGGAAACGGCGCTTTCCACCCGCCAGGTGTTGAAGTTGCCGTATCCGGCGTTTACGTAGCCGCCGAACGTATCCGTCGGTTGAGCCGGGGCGAAATTGATGGCGCCGCCGGTCGCGTTGCGTCCATAGAGCGTACCCTGCGGACCACGCAGGACTTCGACGGAGCCGACGTCCATCAGGAGGAAGTCCATCGGAGCGGCTTGCGAGAGATAGACGCCGTTGTTGTGGATCGCGACCGACCCTTCCAGGCCGCCGATGATGGCGTCCATGCTCACGCCGCGAATTGCGACGAGCGTCGTTCCGCCAGCGGCGCCGATGTCCAAGCTTGGGACTTTCTCGCTTATTTGGGCGACATTCGTGATCTGATCGTTGCGAAGTTGGTCGCCACTTAGGGCCGTGATCGCCGCAGGCGCGTTTTGCACCGACACATCGCGCTTCAGTGCGGTAACGACCACCGTCTCGATTGAGCCCTGGGTCTGGTCCTGAGCCTGCACGACTTGTGGAATGGCCGAAAGCAACACGGCGCCCATCAGCAACCCATTCGGGAAAAGCCGAGGCTGTCCACCTAGCGTCATACTGAATCCTCCCCTTCGCACGGTCGTCGCCACTCGGCCCGCCTGCGCATTGTTGTGTTAATGTCCTTTGTTATTCCCATTATGATCTAAAAGATCAATAAAATTCCACGCAAAATATCTCGATTTGACGAATATATGTTGCTAATGCGCAACTACCCGTGGCCAGGCCGCAGGGTCCATCGGATTCCCGGCAAAAAAGGCTTGCTTCCTGCCAGCGAGAACAGATCCAAAAAAAAGCGAATGACTAGCGGACGGGCCGGGCTAAGCCGCTGAAGGCATCGCCGCCCAAGCGCACGGTTGTTCGGCATAAGGATCGAGCTGCGCTCGACATCGACAAAGCCCGCGCGTTAGTGGGCGTCGATTGTCGCGACGGCACACGTCTTCGACAAACGCGAACGATCAGGCACCTGTCCGGTGGCAATCGCTCACAACTTGCACAGGGCCGCATCGCCAAGTATCTGTTTCGATTACACGACCCCGTAGCTCAGCAGGATAGAGCAACGGTTTCCTAAACCGTAGGCCGCCCGTTCGAATCGGGCCGGGGTCGCCAGTGTTTCGCTATGTTGGCGCAACCACAAGAAATCTGACGCCGCGTCGCCTAGCTTTTCAGCATGGGCGACGCATTCATTATCTCAGGCCTGAAAGAGCGGCGGTCTGCCATCGCTGGCGAGATCGCGGACCTCTACAAGCGCCTGGACAAACTACAGGCGGACCTAGTTCACGTAGATGGAGTGCTGGCGCTGTACGTCCGAAATCCCTACGAGGGCCGGAGCCAGCCGGGTCAACTTACATCGGCCGGATTCGACCCCAAGCGGACAAGTAGGCCGGGGAATTAGCCGAGGCGCCCTATCCGCTGGCGATATCCAGTGGTCCAAAACCTCTGTCGCGCGATCTGGATCGCGCAATCCAGGTGCCGAACACTCAGGGCGCAGGCGAGGCGATGGGCTTGTCCTTGTCGACGATATAGGTCGAGACCATGACAAGCGGGGTGTTTCCCGTGTTCCTGACGCTGTGTACGGTTTCCGGCGGGACCGCAAAGGATTGCCGCGCGGAAAGCGGCTGATCGGGCCTGCCGTGAATCGAGACGGTCGCCGAGCCGGATTCGATATAGGCAACCTCGCGACCACGCCGACGTCCACCGGCGCGGCGCTGCTGCCTCAGCTGTTACGAACATAGGTTGTCACATCGGCGATCTGCCGGTCGGTCAGCTTCCAGGCAAAGCTCGGCATGGTCAGCGGCGTCGGGCGCCGGGGCGTTGTCGCTGTCCGGTCGCCTGCTAGGATCATATGGACGATGCTGGTGGCGTCCGCCGACCAGCGGCCGAGCCCGGTGCGCGGATTCCCGGTCAGGTCCGGCGCCACCCCGTTGTCGAGCTGTCCGCATGAGAGGCGCCGCTCGCCATTGCTCACAGGACCTTGCGTAGCGAAGCCTCGATTTGGCCGCCGCAATAGGATTCTCCGTAGTCGCGCCGCGCCTTGGCGGCAAGCTTGGCCAGGGGCGGAAGATTTGCGATCCGCTTTGTCAGAGCCGCCGTCACGGGTGCCGTGTCCTCGAGGATTGTCCCGATCTTGGGAAAGCGGTCGGTCATGGTCGACCAGAGGGTGGCGGTCACGATGTCGGCGATGCCCGGCGTCTTGCCGCCCAGCAGGAAGCCGGAGGCAGCGGCAAGCTCATGGCGGCGTCCGATCTCCTCCCAGAACGACGTCCATTTCTTCAACCGCGGGACGAATTCCTGCCAGCGCTTCTTCGTCCACATTTCGCGGCCGCCATCCAGCGTAATTTCATCGATCACATCGTTGGCGTCGTTGACGATCTTCATGGTCAGGGCGCGCAGGGCCGGTTCCGTCGGCATGAGCTTCAGCGTCTCGCCCAGATAAAGGACGATGGCCGGCATCTGAGAGATGGCGACGTTCGCCTTTTTGTCGATCAGGAGCGGCGGCCCCATGAAGGGAACCGGCATGTCCTTGACCGGACCGTCCATCAGTTCCGAGATCGCCTCGTCGCCGCCTTCGGTCCAGGTCTTGCCGGCATAGGCCAGCACAGCGCGCACGAACTGGCCGCGGAACGGCACGGACCAGTAGTAGAGCTTGTAATCCGTCATATCGGGGATTCCGTGTCGTTTGGTCAGGTCTTACGGTAACGACGCCAATCTCTCTCCGTTTCAGGTCGGCGAGCAAGGAAAGAAAGCGCGCAAGGGGGGCGTCCTCACTGGCGCGCCTCATGGCCAACCCGACCGGCCCGGCAGCACTTCGCTGCCATTGGTTTGCGCAAAGGCCCAAGAACGCGTCAGTTCATATGACGCATTGCCTTGGGCGAAGTGCCCTTCGCAATCTGTCCGCCGAACCGACGTAACGAGCAATCTGATGTCACGAAAGCGCGTTCGTAAATCGCGAAACGGCGTCACTCTCCGAGGCGGCGGTTTTCGGTGGCACGCCTCGGATACGCATCGGCGTCACCTAAATCGTGCAGAGCCTGCGGAAACCGGAGGGTCGTAAATTCGATGCTCGCGGCGCAGCTCAGAAGTACTTCGACGTGCAGGCGAGCCTTCGTCCGAGAACGTGATCAAGCAAACCAAGGCTCTTCATTCGCACCTCGGTGAGACTATAGCTAGTCGTAGTTCGCAAGCTGCAGGCTTTCGGCTCTCAGCCTGGCGCGGATCATGCCGTTTCAATTTGTCAAGAATTAGCACTCGGCGTTGCGCCGCTCCTCTCGACAAGCAAGCGCTTGGCGATGGTCCCGTTTCTTGCCGTACCTCCACGTGCATGCCCATGGCCTCACCGAAGGTCTGACCATGCTTGTGGACCAAGTCGAGCTGGAAGAAAGCTTCGCCTATGTGAAGGAATCCAAGAATGACGATCCGCGGGGCATGTTCCTGCCGCCGATCGTCGTGGCCGCGTTGAAGCGCCAGCGCAAGGCCTCGTGAGGCTGCGTAGACACGCGTTCGCGGGGCCGCAGGGCTAGACGGTTTCGGGCGCGAAAATCTCAGCGTAGGCCGCTTCGATCCGCTCCTGCTCGTTGTCGGTCAACGCCGCGAATTCTTTCTCGCGCGCTCGGCGTGAGAGATGACCGTTGTTCTGACGCAAAAAGCCGAAGAGATTGTCGAGCGTGCGATCCGGCATGTCGACCACGCCCGTCACGGTAGTGCGGAATCGATCGTACCTCTCGAGGAATTGGGCTTCTGCGGGCAGATCATGATCGATGGTCTGCTGGACACAAGCATAGAAAAACTCGGCGTGCGGCGTGGCATCGAAAAACCGATAGAAATCGCCCGTATCGTTCAGGACTTCGACGTTGTGATCCTCGGTCGGCTGCCATTGCACAACCGGCAAGAGCCGGCGCGAATAGCTCTCCAGCACATCGCGATAGGCATCGATGCGGTCAAGGATTGCGGCGGACACCGGAAAATGCACGCCGGGAGGATTATAGGCACGCCGTGCCAGGACATGATGCATGAGATAGCGATGGATGCGGCCGTTGCCGTCCTCGAAAGGATGGATATAGACAAAGCCGAACGCCAGCACCGCGGCGGCGA
Source organism: Rhizomicrobium sp. (assembly GCA_037200985.1). Lineage (NCBI taxonomy): Bacteria > Pseudomonadati > Pseudomonadota > Alphaproteobacteria > Micropepsales > Micropepsaceae > Rhizomicrobium > Rhizomicrobium sp. The sequence continues at coordinate 4,588,486 of JBBCGJ010000001.1, read as the reverse complement.
TCACCGCATCCACCTCTTCCGCACCATGATCGAAGGCGATCATGCCGCTGACAAGCGACGGCAGGTCCTGCGGCCGGGCGCTGATGTGATCCGGAATAGGCGCACGGGTTTCGCGGTCGTGTGCGCCGACGAAGCCACCTTCCGTGCGCCAACCGAGCCGAACAAAACGCTCATCGCCGATGACGATGCGCTGCAGGCGCAGGAGTTCGTCGGCATCGAGGGGCGCTCGTCCCGCTTCGCCGATGACGCGCCCCCAGCGTTGGATGCGGTCCTGCGGCGGACGTTCGCCCTCGATCACATAGCTCGACCTGGAGTCCTTCAGCAGAAGAAAGGCGGCGGTGCGCGACAGCAGATCGCGGGGAACGCGCTCGACAATGGCGCGCGCGCGCGCGTCCAGATGCAAGGCGACGAATGCGTCGAGTTGCGGCGTTCGGAAGACGAGGGGGCAGAAGTCTGGTGTTCCGGGCAGATTGTTTCTCACCCGATGGCGCGATGAAAGTTCGCCGGCCGTGGCCCATTGCTGGCTCGGATCCACCACCGGTACGTAGGCGCCGGTTTCCGCTGTGGGCAGGTTCAGGGTCGTTTGCGTCAACCACTCATAGAGAAACCAGAGTCGGCGGGCATAGCCGCCGGTCGGCGAGCGCCGGACAATGGCTTCGATTTCGGCGGGTCCCGTGGCCAGGAAGAGGCGCTTCAGGACGACGAGATCCAAACCTTCGTTTTTGAGGGCAAAGGTTAGGTGGGAGTCGAGTGTCGGCTGCGGCGCATGACGGGGCGTATAGAGGCGCCATTCGGCCGTGTCGGCGATCCGGTGTCGAGGACCAATGGCGGCGAGGCGACGCGGGAGCGGGACGGCCAGGTGAAAGGAATCGATAAGGGCGGCGTAACCCGCCGGAACGGCCGGTTCCGGAAGCCGCCTTTCGTGAAAAACGCTAACTGTCCCCGAAAATCGATTCTGTTGGCGCTCACTCATGAAAAATGCTCCGACGAAAATGGGGTCCAACGCCAAAATCTATGAAAATCTATCCTAAAACGTGAAAAGCAATAACATACAAACAGAATCGTGAAAAATGATAATTGCACTGCTTGATATAACATCCATGCTTGTTATATCAAGCAACCATGACCAACATGAATCGCCTGGGCCAACTGCTTGCCGATGGGCGGCGCCGCAAACAGCTGACGCTGCGCGCCGTCCAGGACAAGGTGGGCATCTCGAACGCCTATTTGAGCCAGCTTGAGACCGCCAAAGTCGGCGCACCGTCTCCCGTCGTTCTGCACAAGCTCGCCGCGCTCTACGACATTCCTTACGCGACGGTGATGCAGGAGGCAGGGTATCCTGTGCCCGAAGATGCAAAGGGCACGGATTCGACGACACGCCTTGCGGCCCGTGTGGGTGACACGACCCGCGAAGAAGAAGATGCGCTTGTCGAATATCTGCGGTTTCTGCGTTCACGCAATCAGCGGAAGGACCGTTGATGGTCTGGTCGGTATCCACCGCCAAGATGTTCGATCGCTGCCAACGGCAGTGGTTCTTCTTGGGCTAAAACGTTCAGGAATTCTGCGGTTCTCGTCTCCCTTCGCACGGGAGGGCTCACAGGTTCAATCCCTGTCGCGCCCACCACCAAACCGCCGACATCCCTGCCTTTGTCCGACCGCGTGCCGTCCGGAACGCGCACGGAATCGGAGGCGGGCCCAAGAACGAGCTTCTCCTTCAAGCCCCGCGAAGCGCCGCGCGGCGACGACGCCCGGATCCATCGGCGAACGTCGCCATGGACGCTTCAGTCGAACTTGCGATGGACCTCGAGCCCGAAGGTGCGCGGCGGATTGAAGTCGTCGAGCGTGCCATAGGCATAGGCCGACGTTCCGGCGTTGCGCGTAATGCCGTCGATCTCCTTCTCGTCGAACAGGTTTCGCGTGAAGGCGATGACTTCCCACCGCTGGGCCTCGTCCTGCCATGTCGCGCGCAGGTCGACCTGCTGGTAGGATGGCGCCACGTACTGCGCGGAGTTGAAGACGCTGTAGGTCGCCTCGTCGTGGAACAGATAGGTTCCCGACAGCGCGAGCGTTCCCCAATCGTTTAGGGCGATCGTGTAGACGCCATTCAGCGTGAACTGATTGTGCGGCGCATTCGGCAATTGATCGCCCACCAGGGTCTGCGGCTGCGCGTTCGGCGCGCCCGCGAGCGGCGGCCCGGACGGCTTTGCGCCCGGATCGCGCGCGAACGGACCGTTCAGGTCGAGATAGCAGCAGCCCCGCCCGATCCGCGTGTTCAGATAGCTGTAGACGCCGGTGAATTGCAGCTCCGGGATCGGGGCCCAGATGGTCTCGAACTCGATGCCGTAGGAGCGCGCCCGCGGGATGTTCACGAAGTTCTGGAACGTCACCACGCCGTTCGACACCGGCATCTGGGCCTGGATGTCGTTGTAGTCGTACCAGTAGGCCGCGATATTGGCCTGCAGGTTGTCGAGGATGTTCTTCTTCAGGCCGCCTTCGAAGGCGTCGACCGTTTCCGGCTTGACGATCGAGGTCGGCGAGAAGGCGCCGAGATTGAACCCGCCCGATTTGTAGCCGCGGCTGTATTTCGCATAGACCGTGGTCGTTTCGTCGGGCGTCCATTCCGGGCCCACGACGCCGCTCCAGCCGTCCCAGGAGCCCTTGAGGACGCGCGTCGCGTCGCCATTGGCGGCGATCGCGACGCCCGGCATCGCGCCGAAGGACAGCCTTGTCACGTCGAGCGCGGGCATGGTCGAGCCGTAGATCGTGGGATCGAACTGGACGAGGCGGATGAGCTCGGTGCCCTCCTTCTCGTCGCGCGAATAGCGGATGCCGGCGGTGATCTTGAACGTATCGCTGAAGGCGTAGTCCGCCTGTCCGAACGCGGCATAGGCGTCCGCCTTGAGCGTTCCGCCGGTCTCGACGAAGTGGCCGCTCGCATTGGGCGCCGCCGGCGTGAAGGTCAGCGCGTCCAGCGGCGTCAGCATCTGCGGCTGATTGGGCGTGCCGTAATTCGTCTGCTGCGAACTGTCCTCATGGTACTGATAGAGACCCACGATCCATTGTAGCGGACCGGCGCCGGTCGAACTCAGATCGAGCTCGTTGCTGAAGTCGTTGAGCTTCTGGCGGTAGTCGGAAACGTTCGAGGAAAAGACGGCGGTCGGCCCGATGATGCCGCCGAACGGCGACGGAAATCCCTCATAGGGCGAGTCGTAGGTGTAGGCGGAGCGGTTGGTGCCGTCGAGGTCGCCGGTGCTCTGGAATTTGAAGGTCTGGAAGCCCCCGATGTATTTCAGCTGCACGCCGTCGCCGTGCCACGTCGCCTGGCCGACGACGGTGTGGGCGTTGTTCAGATGCGCGCGCGCGAAAGTGTCGGCGCTGAAATCGCGATAGTCGGATGCGCCGGGATTGGCGGTCGGATCGAGATAGGCCGGGTTCGGCACCAGATCGCCGCCCTGCCCGTCCACCGTCGTCGGCTTCACGAAGAAGCCGCCGGGCGGAACGAGCGGCGTGCCCGCCGCGCTCAGGGCGGGGAAGTTGTACGGGGTGACGACGTTGGAGGTGCGGGGGCGGGTATTCGCGTCCGAATATTCGTATTTGAGCCAGACGTCGAAATTGCTCGTGATGTCGGCCGCGAGCTGGACCTGCGCGAGCAGGGATTTTCCGGCACCGCCTTCGCTGGGGCCGCCGCCGACATTCTTGAAATAGCCGTCGTCCTGTTCCGTGCGATCGATGTAGACGCGGCCGCGGAGCCAGTCCGTCAGCGGTCCCGACACCGTGCCTTCCAGGAAATTCGAGCCGTAATTGCCGATGCCGGCGCGCGCTTCGGCGGTGAAGGTGTCGGTCGGGCGCGCCGAGATGATGTTGATCGCGCCGCCGATCGAATTGCGGCCATAGAGCGTGCCCTGCGGGCCGCGCAGCACCTCGACGCGATCGATCAGCAGCGTGCTCTGGTTCACGCCGGTCGTGCCCGACTGGTAGAAGCCGTCGCTGTAGGTGGCGACGCCGGGATCGCTGCCGATGATGTTGGTCAACCGGCCGACGCCGCGCACGCTGAGGCGGTCGGCGCCCGCCGAATAGCTGACGCCCGGCGTGAAGTTCGCGACATCGGTGACCGATTTGATGCCCACGAGGTCGCGGGTCTTGGCCGTGAAGGCCGATACGGCGGCGGGGACGCGCTGGAGGTCTTCCTCCCGGCGTTCCGCGGTCACGACGACGGTTTCGATCGTGGCCGCCTTATTGTCGGGAGCCTCCGATACCTGCGCGTGGACCGTCGTGGAGAGGAGTGCCGCCGAACAGGCCGCGCTCAAAACAAAGGGCTTCAGCCCCGGAACCGTACTCATAACGCCTCCCCTGCGCGGTGGCTGAGCCACTCGCTTTTTTTCACGCAACGCGCGTCGCCTGTGCCGATGGACCGTGCGACTATTCGATAATTCTAGGTAATTATATCATAGTAGAAATGTCAAACCGGATATATTTTAGTAGTGCGATGGCGCGTTCGCGCTCCTTTCCGCCGTAACGGAATGCGCGTCGCGGTGCGCGCTATTTGCGCGTCTTCAGGGCGCCTTTGACGAGTGCCTCGGCCGCGGCGACGGCGGTGAGCGATTCCTTGAGCAGATTGCTCTTGCCCTTGGAATCGACCCAACGCGCATGGGCGATCGCCGTGGCGGAGATGACCAGGCCCGCAACGAGGATGGGCTCGTAGTCGCGCGCGAGATCGAACTTGTAGTCGGAAGCGATGTAGTCGGCCAGCAGCGCGATCTGCCGCTGCTCGTAGTTCTTTCCGGCCAGGGTCAGTTCGGGATCGCCGCGGGAGAGAAGGCCGAGGATGACATGCGGCGAGGGATTGGCCTGATAGGATTTGGCGGTCGATGCGATCACGTCGCGGATGAAGCGGAAAAACGGGACCTTGCCCTTCGCCTCGGCGATCAGTTCCGACAGGCGCTCGAGCGACGCATCGGACAGCGCGTCGGCTAGTTCCTTCTTCGAGCTGAAATGGGTGAAGAGCGTGGTGACATGGACATCGGCCTCGTCGGCGATCGAGGCCAGGGTGGCTTCCGAATAGCCGAGCTCCTGGAACAGCTTCGACGCGGCGGCGACGATCCTTTCGCGCGTCTTCTGCTTGCGGATCGTGCGACGCGGAAACTTCTCCGACGGTGCGACGGCGCGGCTGGACATATCCGTTTCTGAATCCCCCTCGTCGGCGCGACCATGACCGATTGCCGGCATTTTGTCACCGATTCGCGGGGGCACGCGGACGGCGGATCGTGCGTCCGCCGCCGCATGTCCGTCACGGATCGCCCGGCTAATAGCCCGCCGCCTTGCCGTTCGGCACGCCGTCGACGATCTGATCGAGATATTCGCTCAGGCCGTAGCCCACCTGGTCGCCGCAGCGATAGCGGGTCATGCCTTCGGTGATCCTGGTGTGCAGCTCGCCGCCGTCCGGCAGCGCCCGGCGGTTGCGCAAGGGGATCAGCGACAGCACCTCGCCGGTGACCTCATAGGTCGCGCCGCTGGCCGTTTTGACCTGGGACCGCAGGGCGGTCTGATAGCCGTCGGCGTCCCAGTCGCTCTCGATCCGGCATTCGGTGATGAGGTCGTAGCGCCCGTCGCGGAACACCATGCCGCCCTGGCGCACGCCGCCGTTTCCGTCGCCGATCGTCGACAGCATCATGCCGAAGTCGCGGCCGAAATTCATCGGGCACCAGCGGTACCATTCGATAGCCTGCCAATGGCGCGGGCCCCAGGATTTGTCGCGCAGGCCGAAGCCGTCGATCTCGAAGCGTTCGTCGCCGACCGTGAAATATCCCTTGGCGGCGCAGTGCTGCTCGTAATGCGCCTTGGCGAAGGATTTTTCCGGATCGATCTCGAGCGCCGAGCCGTCCTCCCGCACGGTCTCGCCGCCGAACATCGGCGACACGCCTTCGTAATCGAGGTCGACGATGCAGCGGACGCGCGGATTGCTCTTGAAGGCGGTGCGCGGTTCGGCCATGTCGGCCGGGCGCTTCATCAGCAGGACTTCGCCTTCGTAGCGGACCTTCAGGCGCTTGAAGGGCTCCACGACCTCGATGCTCAGCCCGCCGGCGGCCAGCCGCGCGTTGCTGGCGATCGGCGGGCGCGCGAAGAGGAAGCCGACGCGGCCGTCCGGCAGATAGAGGCAGACGCTGGTCTCCGCATATTGCTCGTTCGGCCGGTTGCCGATCCGGAACCAGCCGCCGACCATGCGGACCGGATCGAAGACGTTGAAGTACATGCTCTCGTTATAATTCTTCGCCGAGCCCGGATCGTGCGGATACTCGTCGACGGGATCCAGGCGCACTTTCAGACCGGTCTTGCTCACGGCGTCACTCCTTTTGGGGTCGGCAATCCTTCGAAGTCGGGCGGCAACGCCGCCTCGGACGGGAAATTCCGCTGCGGCAGCGCCGCGGCGCCTTCTTCGGCGAGGCGGCGCACCGCTTCGGCATGCGCCGTCCGCGAAATAGGATAGAAGGCGAGACAGGCAATAGCGAGGACCGAGCACAGCGTCGTCGCGCAGATGAAGGTCAGAGCCAGGGCCGACAGGCTCGCGCTGCTCACGGCATCGACCGAGGCGTTGACCGGAAAATGGATGGCCGCCAGCAAGAGGCCGGAAATGAACACGCCCATGCCGGACACCGCCTTGTTGACCAGGGTGGCGGCCGAGAACAGCAGGCCTTCGGCCCGGCGGCCGGTGGAAATCTGCACCTGCTCCGTCACGTCGGCGACCATCGAGACCGCGAGGACCGCGCCGGCGATCGCGCACATCGTGGTGAACGCCGTCTGCGCGGTCAGGAGCGGAACCAGCAGCGGAGCGCCATTCGCCGGGAAGACGCCCCACAGCCTGAGCGCCAGCGGCGCCGCGCTCACCACAAGCGCAAGGGCGAACAGCGCCATCGCGGTCGGCTTCTTGCCGAACCGCGCCGACAGCGGAAGCGCCGCCGCGAAAGCGAGCCCGATCCCCACGAAGGCGCCGCCACTGATCGTCGCGATCTGCGACGCGCCGAGCCGCCACAGATAGGTCGAGAAATAGATGCCGAGCGACGAGACCAGGCCGCTGGTCATCGCGAAGAACAGGCTGGCGAACAGGATCGAGGCGTAGGTCCGGTGAAAAAGCACCTCGCGCATCGACTTGAGCACCTGCCGCAGCGTGGCGCGCGCGTGCGGCGGCGGCGGCAGCGCGGCGATCCGGCGATGGGTTCCGAGACTGGAAACCAGGATGGAGACGAACATGACGACCGCCGCGACCAGGGCATAGGTCGTGTAGCCCGGGGCGTTGAGCTGGCCGATGGGCTGCCCCGCCGTTGGGCGCAGGAAGAATTTGAACGCCACGATGTTCATCAGGACGCCGGCGACGACGCCGAAGAAGAAGCGATAGCCGACGAGACGGGTCCGTTCGTGATAGTCGGAGGTGAACTCCGCCAGCAGCGCGGTGGAGGGGATCTCATAGAGGCTGATGGACGCCCGGACCGCGATGGCGACCACCAGGAGATAGACGAACTGGATCTCGTGCGACGCCTGCGGCGGCGTCCAGAGCAGAAAGTAGGATGCGGCGGCCGGCAGGGCGGCGGCGTACATGAAGGGGTGCCTGCGGCCCCAGCGGCTTCGGGTGCCGTCCGAGAGCTGGCCGAGGATGGGATCGATCGCCGCATCGGCGACCATCGCGATCATGATCGCGGTGCCGACCCAGACGGCCGGCAAGCCGACGACCTGGTTGTAGAACAGCATGAGGAGGGCACCGAAGCCCTGATCCTTCACGCCGAACGCCACCGTGCCCGAGCCGTACAGCGCCTTGGTGAGGAAAGGCAGCCGGGCACCTGAGGCGGATTCGCTTGCCATCGTCTCTCCCTGTCCCGGCGGATCGATCCGCTCGTATTTTCAGCCCGGCCTCGTGCGGCGGTGCCGGGAATCGAATTCCACCGAAAGGCCGCCATCCACGACGATGGCCTGGCCGGTCACGAAGCTCGCCTCGTCGGAGGCGAGCCAGAGGATCGCGCCGGCGATGTCGTCCGGCAGGCCGGCACGCGGCAAAGGCTGGGCGCCGGCCATCGCCTGGCGCACCGCCTCGGCATCGAGCGTGCGGCCCAGCGCCGGGTTCTCGTAGATGATCGGAGTGACGATCCCGCCGGGGCACACCGCGTTGACGCGGATGAAATCGGCGGCGCCTTCCATCGCCGCGACGCGGGTCAGCTGCAGCACGCCCGCCTTCGAGGCGCCATAGGCGCCCTGCCCCGGCATCCCCATCAGGGCCGAGATCGACGACGTCGTGACGATGGCGCCGCCGCCGCGGGCGCGCAGATGCGGAAAGGCGAGCTTCATGCCGAGCCACGGTCCGCGCAGATTGACCGCGACGGTCCGGTCGAACGTGTCCTCGCTGCAGGCTTCGACGCTCAGCTCGCCGCCGCCGACGCCGGCATTGTTTACCAGGATGTCCAAGCCGCCGAAGGCGTCGACGGCGTCTTGGATCGCCGCGCCGAACGAGGCCTTGTCGGTGACATCGGCGGCGACGAAACGGGCGCGCGGCCCGAGCCGTTCGGCGATGGCGCGGCCGTCATTGGGGCCGCCTTCCACCCGGCGGGCGTGGTGCAGTTTCGCGCTGCCCGACGCCGCGAGCGCCCGGCCCTGCGCCGGGTCGAGATCGCAGAACACCACCCGTGCGCCTTCGGCGACGAAACGCTCGACGGCAGCGAGGCCGATCCCCGACGCACCGCCCGTGATCACCGCCACCTTGCCGTCCAACCGGCCCGTCATCGCCGTCCCCGCTTTCATTGCCGGCGATCTACGCGTCGCCGACCGGCCGGCCGCCTCGGAGCACCGGCATGAAATCGATCGTGGCCGATTTGGCGCCCACCACCTGCGTCGCCGAATGGGCGTAGTGGTAGACCAGCGCCGAGCGCCGCTCGGCGGAGACATTGTCGTTCGACTTGTGCATCAGGAAGCTGTGGAAGACGAGCACGTCGCCCGGCTCCATCAGCACGGGAACGGCGCGGGAGAAATCGTAGTCGACGACTTCGACGTAGCCCAGATTGGCGCCGGGCCGCGCGTCGGGCACATGCGCGTGGATGGGTTCCAGATGCGAGCCCGGCGCCACGAACAGGCATCCGTTCTCCACCGTCGCCCGGCTGGTCGCCAGCCAGACGCCCACCTGCGGCATCCGATCGAAGAGGTAATAGAGCGAGTCCTGATGCCAGGGCTGTCCCCATACGCCGGGGTTCTTGAAGATGTACTGCGAATTGAAGACCGAGACGTCGCCGCCCAGAATGGCGTGCACCGCCCGCAGCACGTCCGGATGCGAGGCGAAGGCGCGGAACGGCGCCTTGCGGTGGAGATTGAACAGCTTGGACATCCGCTGATCGGCCGCGGCGCCGCTTCCGACCCGGGCCGCCTCTTCCACGGCGATCACGCCGCTTTCGCCCTTGTGGTGGCCGCTGAAGGACTGGCCGTCGGCTTCGGCCCGGGTGAAGAGGTCGATCGCCGAAGCGGACATCGCTTCGCAGATCTCGGCCGGAACCAGACCGCGCAGGATGAAGAAGCCGTCCTCCGTCCATCCCTTGGCGTCCGCGGCGCTCAGCAGCGACAGGTCGAACCGGTTCGCCTCGGGCGGATAGGTGCGCCCGGCCTGAAGCTGATTCATGAAATCGGCCGCGCCCTTGTTGGGCGCCTCTGCTGCCTGGTCGCTCATTTTCGTCTCCGCCTGCTTCCCGTCTCGAGCGGGTTTCGATTATACTACTCCAATAGAATAATCTATAACAGTCGTCAAAATCGGGCGGCGCTGCGGAAAAGGGAGAAATCGCGATGGAAACGATCACCGGCGGGGCCCTGCTCGCGCGGACGCTGCGGGCGGCGGGCGTCGAAGAGGTTTTTTCCCTGCATGGCGGCCATCTGGACGCCTTCCTGATCGCCTGCGCCCCGAACGGCATCCGGCTGACCGATACCCGGCATGAGGCGTCGGCGGGCCATGCGGCAGAGGCCTATGCGCGGGCCACGGGACGCATCGGCGTGGCGGCGGTGACGGCGGGTCCCGGCTTCACCAACGCCTATACGGCGATGGCGAATGCCTATCTCGACCGCATGCCGGTCCTCTTCATCATCGGCGCGCCCTCGACCCGCGAGGCCGACCTCAACACCCTGCAGGGCGGCATCGACCAGATCGCGGCCGCATCGCATGTCTCCAAATGGGCGTTCCGCGTCGGCAGCGGCGCCAGGCTGCCGGAGATCGTCGAGCAGGCCATACGAAAGGCGACGATGGGCGTTCCGGGACCCGTCGTGCTGGAGATACCGATCGAGGTGATGTTCACGCCGGTCAAGCCGCCGGCGCGTGTCGAGACGCTTTCCAATTTCGGATTGGACACGGGCCCGGCGCCGACCGGCGTCCAGATCGACGCGGTTCTCCGTCTCCTCCGCGAGGCGCAGCGGCCGGTCGTCATCGCCGGCGGCGGCGCGGCGCTCAGCGACGACGGCGGCGCGCTGGCGGAATTCGCGGAGGCGACCCATACGCCCGTCGTCACCGCCATGAAGGCCGAAGGGATGATGCCGCAGACCCATCCGCTTTACGGCGGCAGCGCCGTCAGCGTCCCCATCGCCGCCGCGATGGGCGCACCTGCGGATCTGGTCGTGCTTCTCGGCACGCGGGTGGGCCTGTTCACGGGCGGGCGGTACGGGATCATCCCGAAAGACGCCAAGGTCGTGCAGATCGACATCGACGGCGCGGAGCCCGGCCGCGGCGGTCCCATCGACCTGGCCATCATGGCGGACTGCCGCCAGGCGCTGCTGGCGCTCAGCGAGGCGGCGCGCAACACGGCCTGGCCGTCGCGCGACGAATGGGCGAAGCGCCTGCAAGCGGCGCGGACCGTGACCCATCAGCGCTGGCTCTCGGCCCCCGTCCACAGCGATACGGGGCTGCTGCATCCCTTCCATGCCGCCAAGGCGCTCGCGGACGCGCTGCCGGAAGACGCGGTGATCGTCTGCGACGGCGGCGAATCCTCCGTCTGGATCCGCGATCACGTCCGCCCGCAGGGCCGCGGCGGGCTGCTGATCACAGGCTATCTCGGCACGCTCGGCGTGGGCCAGGGTTTTGCGATCGGCGCGGCGCGGGCCTTTCCGAAACGGCCGATCTTCCTGTTCGCGGGCGACGGCGGCGTCGGATTCCACATCCAGGAATTCGACACCATGGTCCGTCACGGTCTGCAGGTGATCACGGTGGTGCTGAACAATGCCTGCTGGGGCATGTCGCAGAACGGACAGGACCTGATCTACGGCAAGGACAAGCGGGCCATCGTGACGCTCGCCGACAGCGCCTATGAGAAGGTCGCCGAGGCGTTCGGCGGCCATGGCGTGCGCGTCACGCGGCTCGAGGAGATCGCTGGCGCCGTCCAGGACGCGCTGGCAAGCGGCCGCCCGGCCTGCATCAATGTCCGCATCGACGGCGACGTCATCAACCCCGTCACCATGGGGATGGTGGGCGTGTCGGAGCCCAAGGATGCGGCCAGACCGGCCAAATCCGACAAGGTCGTGATGCCCTATTACGAGAACGTCGAATAGGCTGGGCAGAACGGCGACGGGGTTTGTCCCATCGCCGCGTTCGTGCCGCTATTTCCAGGCATCGGCGATGAGCTCGAACGAGCGCAGCCTTTTGGCGTGATCGTAGACGTCCGACACGATCATCAACTCGTCGGCCTTGGTCTCGGCGACAAGCGCCTCCATGCCGGCGCGGACGGCGTCGGGTGATCCGACGATCGAGCGCGCGAGCATCTGCTTCGCCTGTGCCTTCTCCAGCGGCGACCAGTAGGTGTCGATGTCGTCGATCGGCGGCCGGCTGAGACCGCGCGCGCCGCGAAAGATGTTCGCGAAGGACATCTGCTGCGTCGTGGCCAGCCGGCCCGCCTCGGCATCCGTCTCGGCCGCGATGATATTGACGCCGACCATCGCATAGGGCGCGGCGAGCTGTTCGGACGGCTTGAAGCGGCCGCGGTATATCTGCAGTGCGTGAAGGAGCAGGTCGGGCGCGAAATGCGAGGCGAACGCATAGGGCAGGCCCAGTTCCGCGGCGAGCATGGCGCCGAAATTGCTCGACCCGAGAATCCACAGGGGAACGTTCGTCCCCGCCGCCGGTACCGCCTGGATGCGCTGATTTGGCCCGGCCGGCGCCAGGAACGCCTGGAGCTCCAGGATATCCTGCGGGAAGTTCTCGGCGGCCTCGGGCGTGCGGCGCAAGGCGCGCAGCGTCAACTGGTCGGTACCCGGCGCGCGGCCGAGCCCGAGATCGATGCGATCGGGAAAGAGCCGCGCCAGGGTGCCGAACTGTTCCGCGATCACGTAAGGCGCATGATTGGGCAGCATGATGCCGCCGGCGCCCACCCGGATGCGCTTCGATCCGGCCGCGATATGCGCGATGACGATGGACGTCGCCGCGCTGGCGATGCCCGCCATGTTGTGATGCTCGGCCACCCAGAGGCGGCGATAGCCCCAGTCTTCCGCATGGGCGGCAAGATCGCGGGCGTTATCGAGCGCGCCGCGCGCATCGGTTTCTTCGGTGACGCGGACGAGTTCGAGAATGGACAAGGCGGTCATGGACAAGGTCCCGGTTGCGCTGATCGCGGGACGGGGATGTTCCCCTATCGCTCAGGGTCAGGATGGAAGTGCAGCTTTGCACGATATGGGGAGGCCCAGAAGACTTTGCGAGGCGGCGGAACCGCGTCGGCGGAATTTCCTATTCCCTTCGCGCGGAAGGGTCACAGGCCCGCTTTCCGTCAGGCGCGATGGCTCAGCCGCCAACGGCGCGGCGTCAGGCCGGAAAAGCGCTTGAAGACCACCGTGAAGTGCGCCTGGGAGCTGAAGCCGGTCGCCAGGGCCAGCTCGGCGATGGGCATGTCGGTGGTCGCCAGCACGGTCTGCGCCTTCTCGATACGGCGGCGCAGCACATATTCGTGAGGGCGGACGCCGGTGGCGGCGCGGAACTGCACCGCGAAATGCATGCGGCTCAATCCGGCGGCGCCGGAGATGTCGGCGAGCGCCAGCGGCGAATCGAGATGGGCCTCGATGAAATCGATGGCGCGCTTCAGCCGCCATTTGGGAAGCGCCGAGGTCTTTCGCGCCGTCGGCGGCGCGATGCCGCCATAGAGGCCGACAAGGTGCGTGACGATCGCGAGCGTCAGGAATTCGGCAAACAGGCTGCCGTTCGGATCGCCGGTGTCGGCGATCGACAGCAAGGTGCTGCCCAGCATCTGCAGCAGCGCATCGCGCGCCGGCAGGGGATCGCGCAGCGCGATCCCGTCCGTCGGCCATCGGCCATGGGACCACTCGAAGCACTCCTTCAGGAGCAGGTTCGGGATATGAACGTGCAGGATGTCGTAGGGCCGGACGTAGTTGACGCGCGCCAGCAGCCCCGGCGGCGTGATCTGGGTCGCTCCGGCGAGGATCTCCTGCCGGGGAAGCGATTTGCTTCCCACCCGCAGGGAAAGCTCGGTCGAGCGCAGCGCGATCGCGAGGATGTGATAGTCGCCGGCGATTTCGAACGAATGCTCGTTCCGATCGGTCCCGTGCCAGCGCGACACGACCGATCGCGGGTTTGCCTGGTCCATGTCCTCGACGAAATCCGGCCGCCGCCACGATCTTTCCGGATGCACGATGGGGCGATGGGGCTCGGGCCTCGCAAGCGAGATCAGGAGCCGGGAATGGCTGCGCGCCCGCTCATGGGCAACGAGTTCCGGCTCGCGCCGCTCGTTGCGCGACAATTCCAGAATGCCGCAGTCCGTCATCGATGCCATCCCAAGCGCTGCCGGTCCTCGGAGTTTTGGTAGCAGGGGTGGAATCCGGCGGCTTCTGTCGAATGACTGGTCCGATGACCGGCCTCCGGTCAGGCCGATTGCGGCAGCCGGTTCAGCACCGTTTGCAGGCCCGAACGGGTGGTGATGCCGAGCTTGGGGAATATGCGGTAGAGGTGATAGCCGACCGTGCGGTGCGACAGATAGAGCCGGGCGCCGATCTCCTTGTTCGACAGCCCGCCGGCCGCGAGTTCCGCGATCTGAAGCTCCTGCGGCGTGAGCGCGTCCAGCATGCGTTCCGCCGCCGGGCGGCTGGCTTCGCCCGCGGCCCGAAGTTCCCGCCTTGCACGATCGCTCATCGGCGCGGCGCCGAGCGCGTCGAAGATGTCGCGCGCCATCCGCAGCGGCGTGCGCGCATCCATGATCCGGCGCTGGCGGCGCAGCCATGAACCGTACGCCAGAAGACAGCATCCGCGTCGAAACGGCCAAGTCTGCGCCTCGGGACCGAGCGAATCCTGAAAGAATTTTTCCGCCCGGTCCGGCGGGGCAAGGAGGGCTTTGCAATAGGAGAGGATCATCCGGACCCACGGCACGGCCGGAGATCCCGCGCGGCGCTCGACCTCCTCGACGGCCGCGGCGGCGGCGCTCGCCTGGTCGCAAGACATGGCAGCCTCGACATAGTCGGCCAGACAATAGAACTGCAAACCTTTGTTGAATGACGGATCGCCCGGCGTCCAGATGCGAAACATGTGCTCATAAGCCTCGACAGGCCGCCCCTCGCCGAGCGCGATGATGCCGCGCGCCTGCTGCAACATGGCGCGCCAGAAACTCGTTCCGGGCGAGAGCAGCAGCGGCTCGACCTGGTTGGCGCGGGCCTCCGCCGCGTCGAACTGGCCGCGCCTGGCCTCGAGCATCGTCTGCACGACCGTGGCCGCGGCCGCCCACACCGTCTGCGTCGTTTCCTCCGCGAGCCGGGCAGATTCCGCGCAATTCTTCAAGGCGCTCATCCAGTCGCCCGTTTCGGTCTCCGCGCAGCTGCGCCCGAAAAGCACGCGCCCCAGATAGCCCAGACGGCCCTGCTCCCGGAATGCCGCGCTCGCCGACGCCAGGAAGCCGGCGGCGAATTCATAGGCTCCGATGGCGTTGGCCATGGTGCCCAGGACCCACGCGGCCGCCGGGTTTTCCGCCGCCGTCGCGGCGCAGGCCGCAAGCCGCTCATAAACCTCGTAGCCGTGTTCGAGCGGCCCGACATAGCCGGCGATGGCGATCCTGCGCGCGTCGTCGGCGGGCACGTCCAGTTCGTTGGCGGCGGCGAGGATGCCGCTACGCACCGTGTCGCTCGCATTGCTCCACCAGGAGTATTGCGCAGCGCGCCACAGCAGTCCCGCCGCCAGATCGTCGTCGCCATGAGCCCGCGCGTCGGCGGCGACGCGCGTCAGGGCGGGGATCCGGGAAGGGTCGGCGAGAGCGAGGGGCTGGCCGATCTCGCGGATCCAGGCGAGGCGCGCCCGCATGTGCCCCTCCGGCTTCTGCACGTCCGCCTCGCGCAGCAGGCGCGCCATGGTCTCCGGCTGGCCGAGGTCCACGGCGAGGGCGGCCGCGCGCAGCAGTCTTTCGCTTTTCGCCACGGCCGTGCCGCTGAGCCGCGCGGCGTTCTCGAGCGCGGCAATCGCGGTGGCGAGCGCGCCCCGCCGCTGCGCCCGCTCGGCGACGGCATCGAGGTCTTCCGCCAGGGTCTCGTCCGGCCCGATGGCCGACTCCATGCGGTGCCAGATGCGCCGGTCCGACTGGTCCTTGACGACGGCGGCCAGGGCCGCGTGGGCGTCGTGTCGCATCACGGCGCTGGCGGCCTGATGCACCGCGGAGCGGACGAGTGGATGGCGAAACCGCACTTCGCCCGCATCGACCTCAATCAGCAGCGCCGACACCGCCGGCGCCAGCGCATCGAGCCCGACGCGCTCGCCAAGCAACATCTGACCGGCGTCCAGCGCCTCGCGGAGCGATTTGCTGTCGTTCTCGGCGACGACCAGCAGCAGCGTGCGCGTGGCCATCGGAAGGCCGGAGACCCGGCCGAAAAAGGCGCGCTCCAGGCGGTCGGTCAAGGGAAGCCAGTGCGACTCGGCGGCCTTGCGCTCGCTGCGCGGCAGCTCGACCAGCGCCAGGGGATTGCCCGCGGCGACGTCGAGATATCGCAACCGCAGCTCGGGCGGCAGATCGGGCGCCGCGGTGTCCAGCAGGCGTTCCGCCTCGGCGGCGGGAAGCCGGAAGAGCTGACGTCTTGGAACGTCCGAAGGCAGGAGAGATTCGTCCGAGCCGTGGCGTATCGCCATCAAGAGAATGACGGGGTCGGAGCTCAAGCGACGCGAGATGAAGGCAATCACCTCCCGGCTGGGCTGATCCAGCCATTGGACGTCGTCCGCCAGGATCAGGATGGGTTTGCGCGCGGCGCTCTCGGTCAGCAGCGTGAGCGTCGCCAGGCCGACGAGAAAAAGCTCGGGCACCGCCGCATCGTCGCTGAGACCGAAGGCAGCCTGCAACGCCGATCGCTGGCGCGGCGGCAGCGCCTCGGCCTGCTTCAGGATCGGGCCGACGGCCTGATGAAGCGCAGAGAAGGGCAGATGCGATTCGCACATCGCACCCGAAAGGCGAAGGACGCGCATGCCGCGGGCCCGGCCGAGATCCTGCGCGGCGTCGAGCAGGGTCGATTTGCCGATCCCCGGTTCGCCGCTGATCGTCAGCGCGGCCCCGTTCCGGCGGACCCCGTCGATCAGGTCCTCGATCAGGGCAATCTCGTCCTCGCGCCCATAGAGAACGGGCGACGGCAGGCGCATCGGTTCCGCGTTTCGCCGCCGCCCCGATTGCGGCGCCTTTGTCGCGCGTCCGGCCATCAACGCTCCCCTCGACGCGCTCATTGTGGAAACGATCGAGCATGGACCGCAAGTCCGGCACCGGGAATACGCCCTCGCGGTCGCGACGCCCGAGGCAGCCATACGCTCGACGGCATTTGCGGCTTCATGCGACGGACTCGAGATGGCGGCTCAGCGCGCTTTGCAGGCGCGAACGGGCGGTGATGCCGAGCTTCGGGAAAATCCGGTACAGGTGATAGCCGACCGTCCGATGCGACAGGTAGAGCCGGGCGCCGATCTCCTTGTTCGACAGCCCGCCGGCCGCGAGCTCCGCGATCTGCAGCTCCTGCGGCGTGAGCGTGTCCAGCACGCGGCCCTTGCGGGGGCGGCTGGTCTCGCCGGCGGCGCGCAGCTCCCGCCGCGACCGCTCGCTCCAGGGCACGGCGCCCAGGGCATCGAAGATGTCGCGCGCCGTCCGCAGCGGCACGCGGGCGTCGATGCTGCGGCGCTGGCGCCGAAGCCATTCGCCATAGGCCAGAAACAACCGCCCGCGCAGGAACGGCCAGTTCTGTCCGCCGGCGCCGAGACCTTCCTGGAAGAACGTCTCCGCCCGGGCCGGCGCGGCCAGCAGGGCCTTGCCGTAGCACAGCATTATCCGGACCCACGGCACGGGCTTGGACATCGCGCGCCGCTCCACTTCCGCGACGGCCGAGGCGGCGGCGGCTTCGTGGCCGCAGGACTGCGCCGCCTCGACGTAGTCCGCGAGGCTGAAGAATTGAAGACCGGTGTTGAATGCCGGATCGCCGAGCGTATGGACACGCTGCAGCTGCTCGTAGGCCTCCGCCGGCCGGCCGGCGCCGAGCGCGGCGATGCCGCGCGCGTTCTGCAGCATCGCCAGCCAGAAACTGATGCCCGGCGACTGCACCAGCCGCTCCGCCTGCCCCGCACAGGCCGCCGCGGTATCGAAATTGCCCTGCATCGCGGCGAGCCTGGCCTGCACGATGGTCGCCGCGGCGACCCAGACCGTCTGCCCCGTTTCCTCTCCGAAGCGGATCGCCTCCGCCGAACTTCGGAGGGCACCCATCCAATCGCCCGTCTCGGTCTCGGCAAAGCTCCGCGCGAAGAGCACGCGCGCGAGATCGCCGAGGCGCCCCTGCTCGCGAAAGGCCGTGCTCGCGTCGGTCAGGCAGCTGACGCCGAAGTCGAACGCGCCGACCGTATTGGCCGCGAGGCCCAGGATCCACGCCGCCACCGGGTCCGCGGTGCCGGCCGCGGCGTGCGCCGCAAGCTGCCGATGGACCTCATGCCCGTTCCTGAGCGGCTCGACATAGGAGGCGATCGCGATCAGCCGCGCATCGGTCGCGGGCAGCCCCATCTCGCTCGCCGCGGCATCGACGCCCGCGCGCACTGCGTCGCTTGCATTGCCCCACCAGCAGCGCTGCGCCGCGCGCCACAGCAGGGACAGCGCCAGGTCGTCGTCGCCATGGGTCCGCGCATCGGCGGCGAAGCCGACCAGCGCGGATATCCGCGCAAGGTCGTTCACCGTCAAAGGCTGGCTGACCTCGCGGATCCAGGCGAAGCTTGCCCGCACATGCGGCTGCTGATGATCCGGGTCCGCCTCGCGCAACAGACGCTCCACGGTTTCCGGCCGGCCGAGATCGGCGGCGAAGCCGGCGGCGCGCAGCAGTCTTCCGCTCCTCGACGGAGCCGTGCCGCTCATGCGCGCCGCGTTCTCCAGCGCGATGATCGCGGTCGCCAACGCGCCGCGGCGCTGCAATCGCGCGGCGGCGTCGTCGAGTTCCCCGGCCAAGGCCTCGTCGGGTCCGATGGCCGACGCCAACCGATGCCACAGCGGACGATCCGACTGGTCCCGGATGACGCGGGCCAGAGCCGCATGGGCGGCGTGGCGCATCACGGGGTTGGCCGCCTGATGCACCGCCGAGCGGACGAGCGGATGGCGAAACCGCACTTCGCCCGCATCGACCTCGATCAGCAGCGCCGACACCGCCGGCGCCAGCGTGTCGAGCCCGACGCGTTCGCCGAGCAGCACTTCGCCGGCGTCCAGCACCTCGCGGAGCGATTTGCCGTCATTTTCCGCGACGACCAGCAACAGGGTTCGCGCGGCCGCCGGAAGGCCGGAGACCCTGCTGAAAAAGGCGCGCTCCAGGCGGTCGGTCAGGGGAAGCCAGTGCGACTCCGCAGTCTTGTGCCCGCTGCGCGGCAGCTCCACCAGCGCCAGGGGATTGCCCGCGGCCTCGTCCAGGAACCGCCGGCGCAGATCGGACGTCAGATCGGGCGTCCTTGCGTCCAGCAGGCGTTCCGCCGCCGCGGCGTCGAGCCGCGAGAGGCGATGCCGCGAGACATCCGAATGCGGGAATTCGTCCTCCGAGTCGCTCCGGATCGCCATCAGCAGAATGATGGGATCGGAATTCAGGCGCCGCGAAATGAAGGCGAGCACGTCGCGGCTGGGCTGGTCGAGCCATTGGACGTCGTCCGCCACCAGCAGGATGGGTTTGCGCGCCGCGCTCGCCGTCAGAAGCGTGAGCGTCGCCAGGCCGACCAGGAAGATGTCCGGCGCGGCCGTATCGTCGCCTTGCCCGAAAGCGGCCTGCAAGGCCGAGCGCTGGCGCGCCGGAAGCGTGTCGGCCTGGCCGAGGATGGGCCCGACGGCCTGCTGAAGCGCGCCGAAGGGCAGATGCGTCTCGGACGTCACGCCGCACAGGCGAAGCACGCGCATGGCGCGCTCGCGCGCGAGATCCTGCGAGACCTCGAGCAGCGAGGATTTTCCGATTCCGGGTTCGCCGCTGACGACCAGGGCGCCGCCGCCGTCGCGGACGCGGTCGAGCAGCCCCTCGATCACCGCGATGTCGCCCTCGCGGCCATAGAGGATGGGCGTGCGCCCCGACCGAGGCGCCTTGGCCGGGCGTCCTGGCATCAACGATCCTCTCGACGCACTCATTATACTCATGCTCGTCACTCGCCGTGAATTGCGAGACAACTCGCGGATCCACCGCGCCGCCTCGGCCATCGACCTGGAGCTTCGGTTTCAGGCGCGCACGCGGAATTTCGTTCGGTCAATCGGCATGCGAGCCTTCGTCCGAAGTCGCGGCGAATTTCGCACGCGGGTTGCCCCGCCGCAACCTTGCGAGCGCCGCCCCGCGCACAACGAGAGCCCGATCGCGGCGGTTTTCGGACGTTTGTTCAAAGCTGCGTGCGAATTCCAAATTTTCAACGGCTGCTCGAAATCTTCGGGCGCGAATACCGACGAAGGTCCGTGCCGACGCGATACGGGATGGGCCGCGGACGGCTCCGACGATCCCCGCAAATTGCGACCAAGTCGATCAAAGGAGACATAGACATGAATCGCCGTACGAAATCCGCGCTCCTCGGAGCGGGAATGGGCCTGACAACGCTGGGCGCCGTCGCGGCGTCGATCCCCAATGCGGCGACGGACCCGCGCATCGACCCCGCGATCCGGAGCTTCCTGGCCGTGCTCGACAAGGATCCCAGCCCGTTCTGGAAGCTGCCGCAGCCCAAGCCGCAGGACATCCTCACCGCGCTGCAGAACCAGTCGCCGGTCGACATGTCCGGCGTGACGATCACCGAGCAGACGATCAGCGAAGACGGCCGCACCGTGAAGCTCTACATCATGAAGCCCGAGCATGTGACCGGAACGCCGGGCGTGCTGTTCTTCATCCATGGCGGCGTGTGGATCGTCGGCAATTTCGAGAACCACAAGCGCCTGGTGCGCGACCTCGTGGTCGGCTCGGGCCAGATCGCCGTGTTCCCGGAATACACGCCGCTGCCGGCGGCGAAATATCCGACGCAGGTCGAGGAATGCTATGCCGGGCTCAAATGGGTTTCCGAGCACGCCGCCGATCTCGGCGCGGACGGCAGCCGCATCGCCATCGCCGGCAATTCCGTCGGCGGCGACATGACGGCCGCGCTGACGCTGATGGCGAAGGACCGCAAGGGGCCGAAGATCAGCTACCAGATCCTCTTCATCCCGGCGACCGATGCCAGCGTCGACACCAAGTCCTATCTCGACTACGGCACCGGCCGCTTCCTGACGCGCGACTTCATGAAGTATGGCTGGGACCTCTATGCACCCGACGCCAAGACGCGGAACATTCCTTACGTGTCGCCGCTGCGCGCCAGCCTCGCCGAACTCAAGGGCCTGCCGCCGGCGCTCGTCATCACCGCCGAGAACGATCCGCTGCGCGACGAGGGCGAAGCCTATGCGCGCAAGCTGAAAGAGGCCGGCGTAAGCGTGACGGCCGTCCGCTACAACGGGACGATCCACGACTTCGTGGCGCTGAACGCCCTGCGCCACGTTCCCTCGACGGAGGCGGCGCTCGCACAAGCCAGCGAGGGCCTTCGCCAACACCTCGCGCCGTGACCCCAGCCCCTCCCCTCCGGCGCGTGCCTGCCCAGGCGCCGCCGCATCGAGGCCCGACGCACCCGCAACGCGGAAGGCCCTCGCTTGCAAAGCGGCGCCTGGGATCTTTTGGATCGTACAAAGAAGAGGGTCGCGGCCCCGCCGCCGACCGCGGAGAACGGACATGCCCCAGATTGCGACCAGGGACGGCGCGACGATCTTCTACAAGGACTGGGGACGGGGACAGCCGATCGTCTTCCATCACGGCTGGCCGCTCAGCGCCGACGATTGGGACACGCAGATGCTGTTCTTCCTGCAGCACGGCTACCGGGTCATCGCGCATGACCGGCGCGGCCATGGCCGGTCGAGCCAGACGAGCGGCGGCCACGACATGGACACCTACGCGGCCGATGTCGCCGAGTTGACGGCCGCGCTCGACCTGAAGGACGCGGTCCATATCGGCCATTCGACCGGCGGCGGCGAAGTGGCGCGCTATGTCGCCCGCCATGGCAAGGGCCGCGTCGCCAAGGCGGTGCTCGTCAGCGCCGTGCCGCCGATCATGGTGCGCAATGACGCCAATCCCGACGGCACGCCGATCGTGGTGTTCGACGGGCTGCGCGAGCAGCTCGCCGCCAACCGGGCGCAGTTCTATCGCGAGATCCCGATCCCCTTCTACGGCTTCAATCGGCCGGGCGCGAAGATCCAGGACGGCGTCGTCGACAATTGGTGGCGGCAGGGCATGATGGGCGCGGCCAACGCGCATTACGAATGCGTCAAGGCCTTCTCGGAGACGGATTTCAACGCGGACCTCGGCGCCATCGACGTGCCGACCCTGGTACTGCACGGCAGCGACGATCAGATCGTGCCTTACGCCGACGCAGGCGTACTTTCCTCCAAGCGCATCAAGGGCGCGGTGCTTAAGATCTACCCGGGCTATCCGCACGGCATGCTCACCGTCCACGCCGACGTCATCAATCCCGATCTGCTGGCATTCATCCGAAGCTAATGCGCCGCGGCGCGACACAGGAGGCCCATCATGTCCCATCATCTCGATTCGCCGCTCGCCCGCCAGGATGTCCGGCTCGACATCACCGATCTCTACGTGTTCCGCGGCGAGACGGGCACGGTGTTCGCCATCAATGTCTGCCACTCGATCGCAGGACCCGTTCCGGTGCCGGGCTACCACCCGGAGGGCATGTATGAGTTCAAGGTCGACCGCGACGGCGATGCCGTCGAGGACGTGACCTATCGCGTGACGTTCGATCCGAGAGACGAACAGGGCAACCAGGCTTATGCGCTGCGCCGCCTCAGAGGGGCGGATGCCGCCAACCCCGACGCGGCCGGCACGATCGTCGCCCGCGGAACGACCGGCGAGACGGTCACGACCCCCGAGGGATTGCGCATCTGGGCCGGCCGTGCCGGCGATCCGTTCTGGATCGAGCCGGACGTGCTGCACGCCGTCGGCCATGCCTTCCAGGACGGCACCCCGGTCGATCTCACCGGATGGGATCCGGCCAAGGCGAAGAACCTGTTCGCCGGCCACTCCGTCTATTCCATCGTGCTGGAGCTGCCGGACAGCGAGTTGCTCGCCGACGCGCCCGGCCGGCGCCGGATCGGCGTGTGGGCCGTGGCCACGCTCGCCACCGACACGGGCGGCTGGCGTTCGATCAACCGGATCGGCCTGCCGATGATCCATCCGCTCTTCACGCAGTTCAACGAGGATCTCGGCGACCGGCTCAATGCCGGCAGCCCCGCCGACGATTTCGCGACCTATGGCGAGACGGTCGCCAAGGCGATCGCCGCGATGGTGGCCGCGACCGGCACCGCCGAGAGCCCGCGCGCCTATGGCGAGACGGTCGCCCAGCGCTTCTTCCCGAACATGCTGCCCTATGTCGTGGGCACGCCGGCGGTGTTCGGCCTGGCCGAGTGGAATGGGCGGTCGCTGACCGACAACGCGCCCGACGTCATGTTCTCGATCGCGGCCAACGCGCCCATCCGGCTCGGCATCGGCAAGGAATCGGTCACGGCCAAGCCGTCGGCGACCTTTCCCTACGTGCCGAAGATCGCCTGAGTGCCCGGCGCCGACGCCGGGGCGTAGCATGCGTCCCTGTCCATGGTAAAAACCAATGATGTTCGGACGCAGCATCGCTGAGACGCCCCGACGGGGCTGGGCCGGCATCGCAGGGTCGATCGGGCTTCTGCACGTCGTGGGCTGGTCGATCCTGCTCGCCGCGGTCGTGCCGGGGCATCCCGGCGCCCAGGCCTTCGGGATCGGCACCGGCCTGACCGCTTATCTTCTGGGCGTCCGCCACGCCTTCGACGCCGACCATATCGCGGCGATCGACAACGCCATCCGCAAGCTGATGCGCGAGGGGCAGCAGCCCCGCGCCGTGGGTTTCTGGTTCTCGATCGGCCATTCGAGCGTGGTGTTCGGGCTCACCCTGCTTCTCGCCTTCGGCGTCGGCGGCCTGGCGCGGCCGCTGTTCGACGGCCCGTCGCCGCTGCACCGCGTCGCCGGCATGGCCGGGACGCTGTTCTCGAGCGGCTTTCTCTACGCGATCGCCGCCCTCAACCTGATCGTGCTGGGCGACATCCGGCGCAAGCTCGGCCGCGCCCGCGCCGGCCTGCATGTCGAGCCCGATGACGGCCAGGTTCGTCCCGGCATCATGAGCCGGCTGCTGCGGCCGGCGATGAACCTCGTCGGCAAGCCCTGGCACATGGGCGCGGTGGGTTTCCTGTTCGGCCTGGGCTTCGATACCGCCACCGAAATCGCCCTCCTCGTGCTCGCCAGTTCGAGCGCGGCGACGGGCCTGCCCTGGTACGAGGTGCTGTGCCTGCCGGTCCTGTTCGCGGCCGGGATGTCGCTGTTCGACACGCTCGACAGTTCGCTGATGATCTCCGCCTATGGCTGGAGCTGGGCGAGCCCGCTGCGCCGGCTCTATTACGATTTCGGCATGACCGCGCTGTCCGCGGCGATCGGCATCGTCGTCGCGACGATCGAGATCGCCGCCCTGATCGGCGAGCACTTGCACGGGATGCCGGATCTCGCGTCGATCGATCTCGCCGGCCTCGGCTTCGCCATCGTCGGAGCATTCGCGGTCATCTGGCTCGGCGCGGTCCTGGCGCGCTGGGGGCGGTCGACGGCCCGCCGTGTTCTGAAGTCATAAAAAAATCATCGCCGGCCCTTCCAGGGCCGGCGATGAGGATTTGCGGGGCGGACTATTTAAGGTCGAACCGGTCGAGGTTCATCACCTTGGTCCAGGCCGCGACGAAGTCCTGCACGAACTTCTTCTGCGAGTCGTCCGTGGCATAGACCTCGGCCAGCGCGCGGAGCTGGGAGTTCGAACCGAAGACGAGATCGACCCTGGTGGCGATCCACTTCAACTCGCCGCTGGCGCGATCGTGCCCCTCGAACACATCCGCGTCCGCCGAGGCCGGCTTCCATTCCGTGCCGATGTCCAGAAGGTTCACGAAAACGTCATTGGTCAGCGTTTCGGGGCGCTTGGTGAAGACGCCGTGCGGCGACTTGGCGACATTCGCGTTCAGGGCACGCAGGCCGCCGATGAGGACCGTCATCTCGGGCGCCGTCAGCGTCAGGAGCTGCGCCTTGTCGATCAGCAGCGCCTCCGCCGGCACCGCGTATTTTCCCTTGAGATAGTTGCGGAAGCCGTCCGCGACCGGCTCGAGCGGGGCGAAGGCGTGGACGTCGGTCTGCTCCTGCGAAGCATCCGTGCGTCCGGGCGCGAAGGGAACGGTCACGTCGTGGCCGGCCTTGTTCGCCGCGAGCTCGACGGCCGCCGAGCCGCCGAGGACGATGAGATCGGCGAGCGACACCTTCTTGCCGCCGCCGGCCGCACCGTTGAACGCCCGCTGGATGCCGGTGAGCGTTTCGAGCACCTTCGCGAGCTGGTCCGGCTGGTTGACCGCCCAATCCTTCTGCGGGCTGAGACGGATGCGCGCACCGTTCGCGCCGCCGCGCTTGTCGGAGCCGCGGAAGGTCGAGGCCGAGGCCCAGGCCGTCGCGACGAGTTCGGAAATCGAAAGACCCGAGGCGAGGATCTTCGCCTTGAGATCCGCGATGTCGCGCGCGTCGATCGGCTTGTAGTCGGCCGCCGGCACGGGGTCCTGCCAGATCAATTCTTCCGCCGGCACTTCGGGGCCGAGATAGCGCGCGCGCGGTCCCATGTCGCGATGGGTCAGCTTGAACCAGGCGCGGGCGAACGCGTCCGCCAGCTGGTCCGGGTTCTCGAGAAAGTGCCGCGAAATCTTCTCGTAGACCGGATCGACGCGGAGCGCGATGTCGGTCGTCAGCATTGTCGGTCCGTGATGCTTGGACGGATCGCGCGCATCCGGGAACGCGCCGGCGCCGGCGCCGTCTTTCGCCCTCCACTGGAACGCGCCGGCCGGACTCTTGGTCAGCTCCCATTCGAAGCCGAACAGGTTCTTGAAGAAATTGTTGCTCCACTTGGTCGGCGTCTGGCTCCAGGTGACTTCCGGGCCGCCGGTGATCGTGTCGTCGCCCTTGCCGGTGCCGAAGCGGCTTTTCCAGCCCAGGCCCTGCTCCTCGATGCCGGCGGCTTCCGGCTCGGGACCGACCAGCGAAGGATCGCCGGCGCCATGGGTCTTGCCGAAGGTGTGTCCGCCGGCGATGAGCGCCACCGTCTCCTCGTCGTCCATCGCCATGCGCGCGAAAGTCTCGCGGATGTCCCGCGCGGCCGCGAGCGGATCGGGCCTGCCGTTCGGTCCTTCCGGATTGACGTAGATGAGGCCCATCTGCACGGCGGCGAGCGGGTTCTCGAGCTCGCGGTCGCCGCTGTAGCGCTTGTCGCCGAGCCAGGTGTCCTCGGCGCCCCAATTGACGTCTTCCTCGGGCTCCCAGGTGTCGACGCGTCCGCCGCCGAAGCCGAAGGTCTTGAAGCCCATCGACTCGAGCGCGACATTGCCGGTGAGCACGATGAGGTCGGCCCAGGAGATCTTCCGGCCGTATTTCTGCTTGATCGGCCACAGCAGCCGGCGCGCCTTGTCGAGATTCGCATTGTCGGGCCAGCTGTTGAGCGGCGCGAAGCGCTGCTGCCCGCGGCCGGCGCCGCCGCGGCCGTCGCCGATGCGATAGGTGCCCGCGCTGTGCCAGGCCATGCGGATGAAGAGCCCGCCATAATGGCCGAAATCGGCCGGCCACCAGTCCTGCGAGTCCGTCATCAGCGCCAGGAGGTCCTGCTTCACCGCCTTGAGATCGAGCGTCTTGAACGCCTCGGCATAGTCGAAGCTTTGGCCCATCGGATTGGCCTCGGCGGAATGCTGATGCAGAACCTTGAGGTTCAGCGCGTTCGGCCACCAATCGCGGTTCGACCGCCCGCGAACGCCGTGCACCACGGGGCACTTGCCCTCGGTCTTCGCATTATTTTCGTCCATAAATTTCTCCGATCGTGTCTAGGGTTGATGGAATTGCCCCCCGAGGCGCGCGTTCGGCGATCAAAAATGCAGTATGCGATCCGCGGCTCGCACGGTCATTGTCGCAGGTCAACGTCAGGATGGGCCGCGGCCGGCCCTCAATTCTTCCAGGCCGTGGCGTAGATTCCAGAAACGCACGACGCAGGACGGCTCGCCGCGTCATTTGTCCGGGTCCCCCGATGCGCTCCATCCGCCGCCCAGCGCCTGATAGAGCGTGACGGCGGCGTTCAGACGATCCGACCGCACCTGCACCAGCGCGAGCTCGGTCGTCAGCAGCGTGCGCTCGGCATCGAGCTGGTCGAGATAGGGCGAATAGCCGGCGCGATAGCGGCTGGTGGCGAGACGGAGCGCCCGGGCGACGGCGTCGCGCTGCTTCGCCAGCGCCTGTTCTTGCTCGCCGAGGCGGCGGATCGCGGCGAGCGAGTCTTCGACCTCGCGGAACGCGCCCAGCGCCGTCTTGCGATAGGCGAACGCCGCCTGGTTGCGCCGCGCCGCCGTCGTCTCCTGCTGCGCATCGAGACGGCCGGCGTCGAAGATCGGGCCGAAGATACCGGCGCCGAGCGTGAAGATCTGCACCGGGCTGGAAATCAGCGTCGAGCCCACCAGGGCGCCATCGGCGGAAATCCGGATGTCGGGCAGGAATGCCGCACGCGCGGAGTCCAGCGCATGGTCGGCGGCGACGAGCTGTTCCTCGGCCGCGACGATGTCCGGGCGGCGGCGCATCAGCGTGCTCGGCACGGCTGCGGGGACGGTCGGCAGCGCGATGGTCCCTAGCGCGAGGCCGCGCTCGATCGCGCGCGGATTGTCGCCGAGCAGGACGCTGAGACCGTCCTCCTGCCGCGCGATGGCGAGTTCGGCCGCCGGAATTTGCTGCTCGGCGGTACGGTAGTCGGCCTCGGCCTGCGCGAGATCGAGCTGCGAGGCATAGCCGGTCTCGGCGCGGCGGCGCGCGATGCGGAACGAATCCGCGCGGTCGGCGAGCGTCCGGCGCAGGACGTCCAGCCGGGCGTCCAGCGCCCGCAGGGTGATATAGCCGCCGGCGGCCGACGCGGCGACGGCGAGGCGGACATTGTCCCGCGCCGCCACGCTCGACAGCAATTGCGCGCGCGCCGCTTCGCTGGCCTCGGAGAGACGGCCGAAGAGATCGAGATCGTAGCTGATCGACAGCTGGGCCTCGCCGACAGTCTGGTTCTCGGGCACGCCGAAGCCGGGATTGATGTCGCGCTGGCGGTCGCCCGCGGCCAGGCCGGTCACGTCGGGCCAGCGCTGCGCCTGCGCGAAATGGTACTGGCCCCGCGCCTCGGCGACGCGTTCGGCGGCGAGCGCGATATCGTCATTATGCGCCAGCGCGGTCTCGACGACCCGGGCCAGAGCCGGATCGGCGAAGGACTGCCACCACGCCGCATTTATATCCGACGGCGCGGCGCCGGGATCGCTGCGCCAGGCCTGCGGCGGCACGACCGCGGCCTCATGCGGGATTTCGGGCCGCGGTCCCATGCAGCCGGCCAGCAAGACGAGGGCGATGAGGACGACGGGACGCGTCATGGGCCGCCGCTGGTGTCGATGCGCGTCTCCACCGACATGCCCGGCCGCAAGCGATCCGCCCCAGGCTGGTTCGGATCGACCGCGATGCGCACGCCGAAGCGCTGCGGCACCTTGACGAAATTGCCCGTGGCGTTGTCCGGCTTCAGCACGGCGAATTCCGAACCGGCGGCCGGCGACAGCCGCTGGACATGGCCGGTCAGGCGCAGACCGCCCAGCGCGTCGACGGTGAAGGTCGCGGGCTCGCCGGGCATCATATGGGCCATCTGGCCTTCCTTGTAATTGGCGATGATCCAGCGCTCGGCCGGCACGAGCGAGAACAATTGCGTGCCGTTCGTCACATATTGTCCGAGCCGCACGGCGACCTCGCTGAGCTGGCCGGTTTCCGGCGCGCGGATCACCGTGTGGCCGAGATCGATCTCGGCCAGGCGCAATTGCGCGCGCGCCGCTTCGACCTGGGCCCTCAGTCCCTCGCGCCCGACATCGACCGAGCGGATGTCCTGCACCGCGATCTGGCCGCCGGCCTGTGCCTGGGCGAGCGCCGCCAGCGTCTGGTCGCGCTCGCGGATCGATACCGAGCCGTCGCGCACCAGATCGTTGACCCGCGCCATGTCGGCCTGGGCGCGCAGGAGCTGGGCGCGCGCGCTCGCGCTGGCCGCGACGCGCGCGGCATGCGCCTGGTCGCTGTTGTCGAGCGCCGCGATGGCGGCGGCGACCGAGGCGGCGGCCTGCGCCACGCGGGCGCGGTAGATCCGGTCGTCGATCAGCACGAGGACGCCGCCGGCGCGCACCTGCTGATAGTCGTGCACCGGTACCGCGGCGACATAGCCGCTGACCTGCGGCGCGATCACCGTGGTGCGGCCGCGGACATAGGCGTCGTCGGTGACTTCGATGCGGCCGCCGAAGGGCCACAGATCCCAGGCCCAGAGGACGACGAGGATCGCCGCGAGCGCGAGCACCGCGATCGCCACGGTCGTGAGCGGATTGCGGGCCGGCGGATGCCAGACCTGGGCGGGCGGCGGCGGCGCGGGCGTTTCGGAAAGTCCGGGTGCGCTCATGTCGGTGCCATCGCTTCGCGTCGCCTTCGTATCGCCGTGGTTGCTATCAGATAGATCAAATAAAGCGCCGTCGCGATCGAGATCCATTCGACGAGACGGAAGACGTCGTTGAAGGCGAGCGTGTTCGCCTCGCCCGCCAGCGACCGGCCGAGCAGGCCCGCGCCCTCCGCGCCGCGCAGGAGGGGATCGCCGAGCACGCCGGAGAACACCTGGGCTCCGCCCTGGATGCGCGCCGCCGCCAGCGGATCGCCCACGACGATGTCGCCGGCCAGGTTCGAGGCGTGCCCGTTGGCATAGAGGACCTGCGCCGTGCCCAGGAACGCCGAGCCCGCCAGGCCGCCGATGTTCTGGGTCATGCTGAAGATCACGATGAGACTGACCAGATGGGTCGGGCCTTTGCGCAGCATCTGCAGGAAGCCGTAGGCGAGCGTCGGCCCGATAAACAAGGTGGTGCCGAAACCGATCAGCGACTGGCTGAGATAGAGCTGCTCCGGCCGCGTGATGCTGGTCGAGTAGCTGTCGAGCCAGGCGGCAAACGCGATGATCAGCGACGCCGCCAGCACCTGGAAGGGCAGCCGCGCCTCCGACAGGGTGACGCAGGCCACCGCGCCGCCCAGCACCATCGAGAGCGCGACATAGCCGAACAGCGTGTGGAGCTGGTCGTTGGTGAGACCGCCCGAAGTCAGGAAACCGACCGAGCCATAGGTCTGCTCGGCCAGCGCGAGGCGCACCAGGAGCGCCACCGCGATGAAGCGCAGGACATCGCGGCTGCCGAGCCATTGGGTCTGGAGCAGCGGGCGCTCGCGGTGGTTCTCGATGACGATCGCGGCGGCGATCATGGGCACGGCGACGACAAGCGCCCAGCCGAGCCACGCCCGATCCATCCACCACAGAAGCCGGCCCTCGCCCAGGACGATGCAGAGCAACAGGAATGCCGGCACCATCAGGCCGATGGTGACGAAATCGAGACGCTCGAAGGCCGGGCTGCGCTCGCTGGGCGGCAGGGGCACGGCGAGGATCACCGCCGTGATGGTCAGCGAAACGCCCAATTCGATCAGGGACAGGCCGTGCCAATGGTCCTGCGCCAGCAGGTCGAGCGGGACCAGGCGGGCGAGCGGCGTGCCGAGCTGGGTGAGGCTGATGCCGATCACCAGCGCCAGCGGCCGCAGAGGCACCGGCATGACCTGCAGGAAATAGTAGATCGTGAGCGTCGTGAGGCCCGCCGCCGCCACGCCGCAGGTGGCGCGCAGGGCGATGGCCGCGGGATAACCGGGCAGGATCAGCTGAACGGCGGCGGCCAGCGCGTAGACGCCCAGCAGCACGACCGTCACCTCGGGGATGCCGAATTTCGCGCGGGCGCGCACCAGGGTGAGGTTGGCGGTGGCGTTCATGGCGACGTAGATCGCGGGCAGCACGCCGACCTGCGCGAGCGTCAGGCCGAGCGAGCCGGCCAGATTGCCGGCATTCACGTTCACCAAGGCATTGGTGAAGGTCGCCAGCGCGCCGATCAGCGTGCCGACGCAGACATAGGCGATCTTGCGCGGGAGCGAATGGCTGGGCGCGAAGGGCGAGCCCGGAAACATCGGCCGCTCCTGCGGCGCGAAGCGATATTCGGATTCGACGACGCTCATCCGCCAATGCCCGCCCAGGAAGAACACCTTTGCCGCCCCAAATTTACGTCGTTATGTCGTTCGCAAAAATAAGAGAATAAGGCGGCCGAATTGCCGCGCAAGGTTGTAGCGACCCGCATCACTTTTCAACCGTAGCCCAGCCTGAGCCTGCCGCTTATCCCCGGCGCGATGATTGGCAAATTCTGCTGATTTTGGAGTTCTTTTGAGCCTTCCTCGCAGCGGACAACCCGCTCGAAAACATCGCTCTTTCGGCGGGTGCAAAGCCATGCCGCGTAGCGACGCAGATCGCGCGGGCCGCCTCGCCTGCGCATTCCGGAACGGATACCGGAGGCGTCCGGCGGACGACGCAACCAAGCAAGTTTGATGACGTTGTCCATCGGAGGCGTTCCTTCCGACCTTTGCTTCAAAGGATGCGACGATGGGCTCTTCCTCGATCGTCACGATTTCGATTTGCCGACAGCCGCAGCATGATCCTTTCGCCTGACATGCGCCGCCGCCTGCCAGCGGCCTTAAAGCGTGTCGCGAAGGCGGTGCTGCCGGCGTCCGCGGGCAAGCCGTCGCGCGGCGAAGTCCTGGAGGCCGCGGCCCGCCGGCCGAACTGGCGGCTGCTATGGCTGCTGTTTCGCGAGCGCCTGCCGCGACGATAGGCGGAGCATAGCTCGATCACATCCGTCCGAGCGGCACGAGGAAGATGACGTTCTGCTCAGGAGAACGCCACCGTGAAGCGAGCGCCCTGGTTGCCGTCGCCGCGCCCGAAGCGCAGTTCGCCGCCGATCCGATCGACGAACGACTTGACGATCTTCATGCCGAGCCCCCTGCCGGCGGTCGGATCGAAATCCTCGGCCAGGGGCACGCCGTCATTGGACACCGACAGCATGTAGCCGCCTTCGGCTTTTGCGGAGAATCTGAGCGCGACGCGGCCCTTGCCGTGCTTGGCGGCATTGGTGAGAAGTTCGCTGACGATGAAACCGAGGGGAATGCCGATGGCCGCCGGCAACTCGACTTCCTTCCCGTCGTCGAAGATGACTTCGACCGTTCCGCCGGACGACGTCATGACGGAGAAATCGCGGCTCAATTCCTCGACATATTGCTTGAAGGCGACGGTGTGGGCGCCGTCGTGGGAATGCAATCGCTGATGGACGCGCACGATCATGCCGACGCGGTCGGCCGCGACTTTCAACTGGCCGGCGGTTTCGGCGTTGCCCGCCGACCGGCTTTGCAGCGACAGCAGGCTCACGATGATCTGAAGATCGTTCAGCAGCCTGTGGTCGGATTCCCTGCTTAGGAGGAGCTGCTGCTGGATCTGCGCGTCCTTCTGGCCGAGCAGCAATTCGTCCTGGGCGAGCGCCTCGCGCAGCCGCGCCTCCGCGACCCGGCTCAGATAGAGTTCGCGCTCATAGCTCGCGACGCTGCGCCCTCCCTTCACGGCGAATTGCGGATCGGAGGGCGGATCCAGACTGGTCTTGAGCGATTCGACGGTCATGTTGCGTATTCCTTCGGTTTTCGAATTCCGCTTCAATCGATGCCGCAGATTGCGGCCCGGGCCGCCGCGCGGGATTGATGCCGGTCAACAAGGTCGGAAACCGGACTTAGACCCATCGGCATGCGACATCGCGTTCGCCGACCCGCCTTCGGGCACCGACAAAGACACGTCTCTCGCCTGGGCACGACGTACCTCCCCCGGGAAACAATTCCGGAGCGTGGGCGATCGGCGCCAGCAGCGCGCAGATTTTCGAAAAGAAGCGACATCGAGAGCGGACGCCCGCCCATGGCAGCGTCACAACTCATCATCACTTTACGCTTCGCACCGGACGATGTCGAGGACAATGTCCGGCACCGGACATAGCGTCGATGCGCCCGGCTTGGCGCGCGGCCGCGATAAAGCGCCGAAGAGAGCCTTATCCCGGCCGCCACGCCGGGAACTCGCAGGACCGCGCCGCCCGCGCGCATCGATCTTGGGAAATATCTTCGCGGCCGATCCGGCGCGGCAGCGGAAGCGGCCGGCTAGACGCGCAAGCCGGGCAGTACGCCAAGCAGCCAGAGGATCAGCAGGACGATCAGCAGCGTGCCGAGCGCGCCGCCGAGACCGGCGCCGCCAAAGCGGTTGTAGCCGTAGTAGCCGCCGCCGCCGAACAGCAGCACCAGCACGACGATAAGCAGTATGAGTCCCATGGGAGTTCTCCTTCATGTGCGGTCGATGGGGCGCGGAAAGGCCGGGCATTGGCGCCCGGCGCTTCCGCAAAGGCGCGGGCTACCGGCTCCAGCGGCGGCAATAGCGCTGATGGTGCCTATAGCCCCAACTGACGCAGTGCCGACGGCTGTGATAGCGGTGGCGATTGCGATCGCCGATGCCGAGATGGACGCCGGCGCCGACGCCGCCGATATGGACTCCGACGCCGACCGCGGCGGTCGCGGGCGTCGCGGCGGTCGCGCCGAGCAGGCCCAGTGCAAAAATGGAAGCGATCAGGATTTTCATGTCTCTCTCCTTTGTGAAACGACGGTGCAAGGCTCTGGTGATGCGGCGCCGCCGCGTGTCCGGCTGTCGCCGGAGCACGCGGCGGCCGGTACGTCAGTCGAACAATCCGTAGACGACCTGAAGGACCACGCCGGTCTGCTTGTCGATCAGCACGGCATCGTCGTCGTAGCGCACCCATACATAGCCGTAGGGCGGCACCGGCAGGTTGAACATCCAATAATCGGTCAGCCAGTAGTTCTGGGCGCGGAAGATCGTCGGGAAGACCTGGCCGAAGACCCAGCGACGGTAGTACCAGCCGCTCGGCCGGTTGTAGGTCTGCCAGTGAAACTGGCGCGGCGCCGTCAGATTGCGCTGATAGGTCCCGCGATTGAAGGTGCGGGGATATTGATTCCAGTTCGAAGGCCGCGTGCCGAACACGGTGGCACCGCCATGGCCACCGCCGTTCGTCGCGCCATGCGCGCCGCCGCCCGGCGTACGTCCGGCCGGTGTGCGTGTCGCCGGTGTGCGCGCAGCAGGCGTACGTGCAGCAGGCGTACGTGCAGCGGGCGTACGTGCAGCAGGCGTACGTGCAGCAGGCGTACGTGCAGCAGGCGTGCGTGCGGCGGGCGTGCGCGGCGCGGGCGTATGCGCGGCCGGCCGGTTGCCCTGGCCGCCGATCAGGAGCCCGCCGGCGGTTCTGTCGATCGTCGGCGCGGCGCCTGCGGGATGTCCACCGGTCCGCGCGCGGGCGGGGGGCGCCGGCGCGTGGTCTACCGGTGCGGCCGGAGCGACGGCGGGAGAGGGCCGAAGGCCGCCGCGACGCGCTCGATCGGGATCGTTCTGGGCAATCTGCAAAAGAGAATGCGCCGGAATTCGTGCCTGGGCCGGCATCGCGGCCAGCAGGACCAGCGACAGGGCCGGCAAAACGATGTGCTTCATGGCGAACTCCTTATGTCGTGCATCGGACGGTCGATTTTTTGCCCGCGGGTGGGCGATCCGCGTCATTCGACGTCACGGACCCGTGAGTAGGAACGCAGAGACCGCGCACCCGGGCGCGACTCGCCTGCATCTATTCGACCCGCGGAGGGAACGCCGGGCATCAATCGCATTCCGCTGGTCGGGAGCGCGGGCCGACGAAGTCGCGGCCCTTGATGTCTCTCAGCCGCCAGCAGCCGGTTTCGTCGCTGGCGATAGCCGAGACTATCACGCGCGCGGCGCGTTCCGATATAGAGCAAGGCACCGAAATGTCGGCTTTCGGACATTATCCTTGCCCCGGGCCTCGCAAAGGCGCAGCGTTTTGCGCGAGCGGCGCCGTCGGCGCGCTGGAGCCCAAAATCGCCACAAGCGAGGAAATACCGCTGTCGAAGCTCGGTTTGAGCAGAAGCACTGTGCGCCAGCTCGGCGACACCCCCGTGAACCGCCTGCTCGCGCTGCTACCGCCGCGCGACTATGCCAGCCTGCGACGGCATCTGAAGCCGATCGCGCTCGCCTACCGGCAATCGCTCTACCGCGCGAACAAGGCCATCGAATACGTCTATTTCATCGAAAGCGGCGTCGGTTCGCTGGTGAACACGATGCGCAACGGCGAGGCGGCGGAAGTCGGGACCATCGGCAATGAAGGCCTGGTGGGGCTGCCGCTGCTCCTGGGCGACGACCGCTCGCCGACCAGCGTCTATGTCCAGGTGCCCGGATCGGGCCTGCGGATCAAATCCGACCTGTTCGCGAAAGCGCTGGCGAAGAGCGCCTCGCTGCGCACCGTGATGGGCCACTATGCGCACGCCTTCTTCAACCAGGTCGCGCAGTCCGCGGCCTGCAATCACTTCCATTCGCTGGAACAGCGCTGCAGCCGCTGGCTGCTGATGACGCATGACCGGATGCATTCCGACGAGTTCCTGCTCACCCAGGAATTCCTCGCGATGATGCTGGGCGTGCAGCGCACCGGGGTGACGGCGGCGGCGAGCGCACTGCAGCGGGCCGGAATCATCCGCTATACGCGCGGCAACGTCACGATCATCGACCGGCGCGCTCTCGAGCGGCGGTCCTGCGAATGCTATGGCGTGTCCAAGAAGGAGTTCGACCGTCTGCTCGGCGAACGCCCGGCCAGGAAGAGCCGCAGGGCCCGAGACGCCAAGACGAAGGCGATATGAGCCGACGACGCCTTTGCGGAGCTCCTTCCAAGGCGGCCGCCCCATGCTGACGCGCCGGGGCGTGACGGTCGGCATCGGCGCCGCGGTCGCCAGCACCTTCGCCGCGCCCGCCAGCGCGCGCTTCGGCTGGCCGGGGGGCGCGCAGGCGGCCGTCAGCCTGACCTATGACGACGGCTATGACAGCCAACTCCGGAACGCGGTGCCGCTGCTGGACGACCTCGGCTTCAAGGCGACGTTCTTCCTGACGGTGGCGAATATCGAGGCGCGCGTGGACGACTGGGCCGCCCTGTCCCGCAAGGGCCACGAGATCGGCAACCACACGCTGACGCATCCGTGCATGCTGAAGGATTATTCGACCGAGCGGTTCGTGCGCGAACAGATCGCGCCGACGGAGCGCTATTTCGACAGCCATTTCGAAGGCGCCAAGCCGCGAAGCTATGCCTATCCGTGCGGCTATGAAGGCCTCGGACGGGGCACGAATGTGGCGCGGGTGGGCGAATATGTCGACGCGCTCAAGCCCAACTTCCTGGCGGCGCGGACCGTGAGCGGGCCGCCCAACGACCCGCGCAACGTGATGCGGCAGCGCTATTTCCTGAACGGCTATGAGCCGACCTACGACGTCGACAACCGCGAGATGGCGCTGCGCTATGTCCGGAAGGCCATGAGGGACGGGCACTGGGCCGTCCTCGTCTTCCACGAGGTGGTGGATCGCCGCAAAGCCGCCGGCGACACCAACATTGCGGTGCATCGCGACATTCTCGAAGGCCTCGCCCGCCTGCCGGTATGGTGCGCGCCGATGCGCACGGTGTTCGGCTATGTCACCGGCGCGGCCTGAAGCAGCGCCCAGACTTCGCCGGCGGTTTCCTTGGGGCGATAGAACAGCACGCGGCCCGGCGGCGCCGAACGCGTTTCGGCGGCGTCGGCGCAATGGCGGCGGAACGCCCGTTCCACCTCGTCTTCGAATTTCTGCGGAATGTCCTGCCCGCGCCGGGACCGGCTGGCGCGAATGGCCCGCATCACCGACCAGCGGCGCAATCCGCCCGGACGGGTGGACAGCACTTCGACGAGTTCGTCCAGAACCGCCTGCTCGCTGCGCGAGACGGGCCCGATGGCGCCGGGCGACGCCTTCGCTTCCGTCGAGTCGTCGGACATTTCATAGGTCATCTTGTTCCTCGGATTCCAGGCGATCGGGACGCCATGTCGTCGGCGCCACGGGCGCGCGGGCGAATATGACGCCGGCCGGGTTAAGGAGTAGGCGGCACGGCCGCGTCGCTATTTGCCTGGCCGCGCGATTGGGCCGCCGCGGCGATCAGGCGGTGAAAGTGCTCGGCATGCTGCCAATAGTTTTCCCGGTCGACCCGGTCGGCGCTGCCCGCGCTTTCGGCGAGGGTCAGATAGTGCTGCTGGCGCCGCTTCCAGTGTTCCTGGTCGTTGTCCGATCTTTGAAAATTCGTTGCCGGCCGTTGCTGGTCGTTTCGCTGACGCTGGCCCGCGGCAAAGGCCTTTTGCGGCCGTCTGGTGGATTTCATCTTGTGTTCGCTTTTGACGACCGCCGGCAATGCGGGCTTTGGGCCGGAACTGTCGCGGTCTTGGGTGGATGGCGCAGGCACTGCCTGAGCCGGGCGCTTTCTCTGCGCCACACGGAACGAATCCGCAGGGCCAAGTGCCGGGGTGTACGTAGGCTTATGGGCACCGACTTTCAAGGGGCGCCCAATTCCGCACCCGATCAGCCGCCGCGCAGCATCTGCATGATGCGCAGGCGCAGTCTTCCGTAATTGTCCTTGAGCGGGCCGAGGATGCCGTGCCGGTCGGCGGGCAGATGCGCCAGCGGGTGGCCCTCGGGGCGGAAGACATAGTGATCGAAGAAGGCCCGCCAGGCCGCGCGCTCCGCCGGCGGGCGTTCGGCGATGGCGATCATCGCCAGCAGAAGGCCGGTATAGGGCGCGTCCGGGCCGGCGCTGAAACCGTCCCACCAGTAGTTCACCAGCGCATTGAACGGCGCCGTCGCCTCGACCTGGTGCCACCAGAGCTTGGGCAGATAGAGCGCGTCGCCCGGCTGCAGCTCGGCGACCAGCGCGCGGTCGCGCACCTCTGCGAACAGGGGATAGCGGGCGTCGTCCGGCGGGGCGGAGGCGGCGAGGCTCACGGGCTGGCCCGCCATGGTGTGGTCGATGGGCCCGACATAGAGCTTTCCCGTCAGCCCCGGCGCGTAGAGCGTGAAGCGCCGCGCGCCGGCGACGACGCAGGCGATGTTGTCCAGCGTGTCGTAATGCGCCGACACGTTCGAGGCGTGGCCGAGCCAGATGCGCGCAGCAATCGTGGGGTTCAAAAACGGCAGGGCATTCTGCGCGGCAAAGCCCGGCAGGTAATCGTCGACGGGAAGCGAGCCGATATAGACCGATGCCGATCCCGCGCGGTCCAGATTTTCGAGGATCGTGTCGAGCGCGGCCAGGAAGGCCATCTGCCGGCGCGCGAAATTGAATCCCGCCAGATCGTCGCTGTAGTAGTATTTGCCGGCGATGCGCGGTTCGCCGAGGAAGGCCTGGGCTTCGCGTCCGGCATCGAAGGCGGCGACATAGTCGCGGAACGTCCGCGGCGAGCGCGCCGCGGCGGCGACGGCGGGCCAGCCCGCAACGAGCCCACGAAGGACGACCGGTTCGCAGGGTTCGGCGATGTCGCGGAGGAATTGATCGGGGCCCGCGATCTGCGCTCCGGCGATCTCGCGGACGCGCCCCGGCATCAGCCGGCGCTTTCGTGCAGCCGCCGGTTCTTCTTCTGCGCCAGGACCGGAATCTGCTTCAGCGACGCGATCATCAGATAGATCAGATGCAGATAGCCGCGCCGGAACAGGTCGAGCACCGTGGCATCCGGCAGGGCCTGGAGCGTGTTGCGGTCGATCGTGTAGAGGTCGATCAGCTTGAGCCGCGAGCCGTCGTCGAAGCCCAGGTCGACGGTGATGGGTTCGATCAGCTTCAGCTTCAGCAGGGTGTCGATGAAGACCTTGGTCATCTCGAAGCCGGGCCGCAGCTCGCGGAAGGCCGCGACGATGGTCTGCAGATAGGGCGTCGGCTCGCCGCTCTCCTGGAACAGGGCCTCGCCCCGGCCGACGCGCGGGCTGTCGAGGTCGATCGCCAGATCGCTGCCGGCGACGAAGAAGGGCTGGCGCTGGAGATTGAGCGGACGATAGGCGTCCTGCCCCTTGCCGTCCGCGCTCAGGAACAGGTTCTCGCCGAAGCCGAGCATGGCGCCGGCGAAGAACGCGCCGGTCTCGGAATCCTTGGCGAAGAAGATCGGATAATGGACGACGAGGGCGGGAAACTCCGAGATCGCGACATGGACGAAGCGCTGGTTGTCGCCGAGCTCGGCCGACGCGCCGGCCTGCACGCGCAAATGGCGATGGGTCTGGCTGTTCAGGACGACGATGTTGGTCACTGCCGCGCTCCGCCTCAGATGGGCTGCAATCCGAAGTCGTGAATCTTGCGGATCAGGTCCCGGTTCTTGGGCAGCTGGGACCGCATGCGCCGCGTCACCGCCGCGTTCTCCTCGACAAGCCGGGCCGCGATCGCGTCGGTGCCGTCGCTGTCGGACGGATCGACCTCGCTGCGGAAGCCCATCCCATAGAGGACATATTGATAGCTCGCCGCCGGGAACACCTCTTCCAGGCGGTCGAACTCGTCGAAGAACCAGGGCGAGCGGTATTTCCACAGCAACAGCAGATTCTTGAGCCGGTCAGGCACCGAGACGGGATCGACATTGTCGATCCAGAACCGGCTGTCGGTGCGCTTGGTGAGCACATAATGCAGCTTGAGGAAATCGACGATGCGGCCCCAGCGATAGGACGTGACGTCGTTGAAGCGGGCGGCGACGATGTCCATGACCTCGCGGTTGGCCGGCATCTGCTCGGCGATCAGCTTCGCCGAGAGCTCGACCAGCACGATGGCGGAGGCCTCCAGCGGCTCGAGGAAGCCGGCGGCCAGGCCGACCGCGACGCAGTTGTTCTTCCAGAAGGTCTCGCGATGGCCCGAGCGGATCGGGATCTTGCGCACGGAGAGGCCCTTGATGGCGGGCCCGACATAGCGCGCCAGCTCTTCCTGCGCCGCCTCCTCGCTGCTGTGGCGGCTGGAATAGACATAGCCGATGCCGCGCCGCGTCGGCAGGCCAATGTCCCAGATCCAGCCGGCCTTCTGCGCGGTGGAGATCGTGTGCGAGGCCATCGGCGCGTCGGGCGTCTCATAGGGCACCTGGACGGCGAGCGCGGTGTCGCAGAACAGTACGTCGCTGCAATCCTTGAAGGGAACGCCGAGCGTCTTGCCGAGCAGGAGGGCGGAGAAGCCGCTGCAATCGACGAACAGATCGCCCGGGA
The DNA here is from genome assembly GCA_037200985.1 of Rhizomicrobium sp. Lineage (NCBI taxonomy): Bacteria > Pseudomonadati > Pseudomonadota > Alphaproteobacteria > Micropepsales > Micropepsaceae > Rhizomicrobium > Rhizomicrobium sp. Next base: position 4,548,840 of record JBBCGJ010000001.1, on the reverse strand, counting down.
TGTCGCCGGCCTGCCTGGTCGTCAGGCTCGCGATGTCGCCGTTCTCGGCGCGGTTGACCGTCAGGACGTCGGCCTGCACATGGCGCACACCGAGCTTTTCGGTGCAGTGCCGCTGCAGGAAGGGCGCGAATTTGCCGGCGTCGAGGTGATAGGCGTAGTTCGCGACCGCCTGGTATTCCGGCGTGGTGATCATCTTGGGCGCCAGGCCGTCGTCGCAGAGCTGGCCTTGCGGGCACACCGCGTCGCAGAAGGACCGGCCGCGGCCACTGCGCAGCCAGTGCGGCACGAGATTGAGCTGCGTGAAACCCTGCGGCAGCATCAGCGGATGGTAGTAGGCGTCGTTCGCGGCGCCGGTGGTCCAGCGGGCGAAGCTGGCGCCCTGCTTGAACGCCGTATCGCATTCGCGGAAGAACGCGGTCTCCGACACGCCGATCTTCTCCAGCGTGGAGCGCATCGTCGGCCAGGTGCCCTCGCCGACGCCGATGATGCCGATGTTCGGCGATTCGACCAGCGTCACCGTGAAGCCGGTCTTCATCCGCCCCTGGTGGCGCGCGGCGATGACGCCTGCGGCGAGCCAGCCCGCCGTTCCGCCGCCGACGATGACGATGTTCTGGATCGGCCGCACCATCGTCTAATCCGGTCTCGACTGCATCGAACGCATCCTATCGCGCAAATGAAGGGGCCGCCAAGCTTTGGCTTGGCGGCCCCTTTTCGTCAGGTCAAAGGATCAAAGCTTGAAGTGCACGCCGGCGATGAACCTGCGGCCGTAATCCACCACATCGAGAACCTGGTTCGAGTAGCGGCCATGGGTGCTGTAGGTCGCGTCGGTCAGGTTCATCGCCTCGAAATAGACCGTGAACTGCTCGGTGACGTCGTAGCTGGTGCTGAAGTCCATGTTCCAGTTCGTGTTCACGAAGGTCGGCTCGGTTCCGAAGGTCGAACCGTTCTGCAACTGGCCGAAGCCGTTGAGGTAGCTGTCCTGCCAGTTGATCGCGAGACGGGCCTGGAAGCCGTCCTTGTCGTAGAAGCCGACCAAGTTCGCCGAATCCGCGAGGCCCGTGATGGCGAAGCTGCCGAAGCCGAACGGATCGGGATTGAACGGCTTGTCGCTGCCGACGACGGTTCCGTTCGCCTGGAAGCCGAAGCCCGTATCGTCGAACACATGCTGCAGCGAAAGCTCAAGGCCGTAGACATTCGCCGACGGGCCGTTGACAGGCAACGTCAACGTATACGGAATATTCGTCCCGCCGGGACCGGCGCCCGTGAACACCTGCTGGGTCGAACCGGTGACGACGAAGTTGCTCACCGACTTCACGAAGGTATCGACAGACAGATAGGAGTTCGGCTGATAGTACCACTGCGCGCTCAAATCCACATTGTCGGACAGGAAGGGCTGCAGGTCCGGATTGCCGCCATTGGCGGTGACGTTGCCGACACGCGACGCGCCGATGCTGAACGACGGATTGAGCTGGCTGATCGCCGGACGCGTCAGTGTGCGCGACGCATCGAAGCGGATGTCCAGATCGTCCGTGACAGCCAGATCCATGTCGAGATTGGGGAGCAGATACTGGTAGCTGTGCGTGCCCACGACATTGCCGGCCGCGGAATAGTGGACGTCGTAGGCCGTCGGATCGCCGGCCTGGATGGTGAACCCGTTCGGGGCGAGCGGCGCGCGCCCGATACCGATCACGTTCACGTCGGTAAGCTCGTAGCGGCTGCCCACGTTGATCTTCAACGGCATGTGCGCGATGTCGGCCTTGAAGGTCGCCATCACGAAGCCGGAATAGGTGGTCTCGCCCAGCTGGTGGAACGAACCGGGGTTGAACGCTAACCGATAGGTGCCGTCGAAGGGACGACCGACCTCGTTCGGCGGCGGCGCGCAGCAATCGCCCGCGCCCACGCCATGGAGACCCTGCAGGTAGTTGACCACCGTATACGGATTGAAGGCCAGAACCGCCGGCGGGAGGTTGTTGGCGCCGCTCCAGCCGTTGATGAACCCCGCCGTGCTGAACGAGTTGGTGAAGAAGCTCTGCGGCAGGACGACGCCAGAGGCCGAGCCCGACGCCGGGCCGTAGCCGGAATAGGCCTGCCAATTGTTGTTCTCGAAAGTGTCGAACGCGGCCTCGTTCTTATGCTCGGCGAGATATTGGAAGCCGAACTGCAGGTCGAGATTGCTCTCGGTCCAGTCGCCGACGAACTTCGCCTGGTTGATCGTGTCCAGGTTCACATTGGTGCCGATCGGCACGACGTGCGAGCCGATGATGCCGTTGTTGATGAACTGAGACGCGTTGCCGGCCGGACCGAAAGTGGTCGGATAGGGCAACCCATGGCCCGCCGGCACCACGATGCCCAGATCGGTGGAGAACGGTCCGCCATAGCCGACGTCGACGTCGATTTCGCCGTACTGATGGCCGGGGTTCAGCCAGCCTTCGGCATGATCGGCGTCGAGCGTGAGCTTGAACTTGTCGCTGATGTCCCACTTCACATTGGCGCCGAAGTCGTTGTGCTGCAGCACTTCGCCGTTGATCTGCCCCTGGAAGTCGGTCGGTGTGTTCGGCTGGTCGTAGCTGATGGCCGTGCCGTTCGAGTCGAGCTTGATGTTCTGCAGGCTGCCCTGGTTGAACCACACGCTGAAGCCGTACTGATTCTGGTGTTCGTGCTCGCGCGCGAAATTGTCGTTCAGCGTGATCTCGATCGCGTCGGTCGGGCGCCACTGCAACACCAAGCGGCCCTGCATACGCTCGACATTGGTGAGCTCATGATAGATGCCGTAGTCCTGGATGAAGAAGTTGGGGCTGCCGTCCGGCGGCGGCGTTCCCGCATATTGGGCGGCATGGATCTGGTTGTCCGCCGGCCCGGTCGTGAAGCCGTTCCAGGCCTGGATGTTGATGTGGTTCTGCCGCGTCTCGGTGTCGGAATAGGATCCGGCCAACAGGATGCCGAACGTGTCGTTGGCGAAGGTGTCGCTGAACAGCACGTCGCCGTTCGGCGTAACCTTGCCGCGCTCCGGCGAAACGGTGCCCGAGGCCGAGCCGGCGATCACCAGGCCCGAATGGTCGAAAGGCTTGGGGAAGTGGATGTTGATGGTCGCGCCGATCGCGCCGGACGACAGCGTCGCGTCCGGCGATTTCAGGACGTCGATCTGGCTGACGAAATCGGAGTTGACCGAGCTGAAATCGAAGGCGCGGTCGCCGACCTGGTTGCCCTGGGTGTTGCCGACGGCGCTCGGAACCTGGCGGCCGTCGAACAGCGTCGTGTTGAAGGACGGGCCGAAGCCGCGCACCGTGATCGCGGTCGCCTCGCCGGTGGACGACGTGGCGCCGGTGCTCGTCGAGGAGCTCACGCTGCGGGTCACCGTGACGCCCGGAATGCGCATCATCGCGTCGGCGAGGTTCACGTCGGGGAATTTGCCGATGTCCTCGGCCGTGATCGCATCGATCAGGCCGTTCGAATCGCGCTTGATATCGAGGTCGCGCTGCAGCGAAGCGCGCAGGCCGGTGACGATCACCGTCTCGACGCCCTCGTCGGCGTCGGCCGCGAGGGCCGGTATGGTTACGGCGCCGATCGCCAGCGCGGACACGCTGCTCAGCAAAAGTGCATGGAATGTCGACCTGTTCCTGAGATGTGACACGATTCCCTCCCTATCGTTGCCCCGGCCCGCGAGCGCGTGGCAGTCCTGACGTTCTGTTCGCGCTCAGCAGTCCCGCACAAGCAAAAGCGCGGAATCGCCGCGGCGTTTTGCGTATAGGAAGTGCTTTGCGAAAATATCTGCCGTGCTTTCTCCGCCCTTAGTCGCCGTCCTCTTCTTGCCGTCCCCATCAGAGGACTTCGAAGAGCGCGCCTTAATCTTGTTCTTACGCAACTTTGAGGCTGTGGAGAGGAAGCCCGATCGCCCCCGCCCCATTGCCGATCACGAAGGTAACGCTACCAGAGTCGTATTGACAGCGCTATCAAAAATTACACTTCGATACGAGAAAGCGAAACTTGTGACCAAGATGCATCATTTTGCGGCGCACCATGATTGGTCGTCAGTGCGCGGCAAAGACCGCGCGGCCGGTGACACGACCATGGTTTTGGAAGGGCGCCTCCTCGCGCAGAGTTCGACCGTGCCGCGCGATGCGCCGCGCCTTGCGGGCGGCGCATGGCGCGCGACGGATATCGTTCGACTCTAGGATTGCGGCGCGGCGGGGCAACTCGGCGGGCCTTCGCCCGGCACGAGCGCGACCGTGGAAAGACTGAGCGCAAAGCGGCTCGCGCTGGTCAGCACGAAGGGCGCGGAGATCGCGCTCATGTCCGCGCCGCCCTGCTTGAAGCAGGACAGCCGGACGTCGATCGTCGTCCAGCCCTTGCCCAGCGCCGCGCGCAAGGCTCCGGTCAGATCGACCGTTCCGTGGCAAGATTTTCCGCAGCGGGCTTCGAGCGTCACCTGTCCCGCGGGCGCTTCGTCGATCCGCAGTCCGAGCCGCAGCGCCATGTCGCCATTGGTCTGCCGCGACAGGTCGACCGGCGTGCCCAAAAGCGCGAGCGCGGCGGAGCCGCTTCCGGTCCATGTCGCCGAGAGCGTGTCCTCCTGCTTGAGATGGTCGGTGCTCGCAAGCATGAGCGCCGGCGTGTTCGCCGGCAGGCGAAGCACCGGCGCGGACGCGCCGTCGCCGCCGACGATCGCCAGCGACCAGGGCGGCGCGGCGTGGCCGCTGTCGAGATAGCGGTCGACATTGGCGGCGATGGCGTCGCCGCCCGGCGCTTCGGGCAGGACGCCGAGATCGCGCGGATGCGCGTAGTCCAGGCCGTAGCCGAAGGCGAAGAGCGGATTGTAGGCGGCGCGCTCCGCCGCCGTCGCGTTCGGGCCGGGCCGATGCAGCGGCACCTGATCGGGCGCGCGCGGCCAGGAGAAGGACAGCTTTCCGCGAAAATCATAGGCCGGCGTGCCGTCCGCCGCCCGGAACAGGAGATCGGCGACTCCGCCGCCTTCGGTGCCCGGCAGCCATGCCGCGACGAAGGCGTCTGCGGCGTTGATCTCGCGCGTGACGTAGAGCGGCCGGCCCGACAGGAAGATCGCGACGACCGGGATCCCCTTGGCGCGCAGGTCGCGGATCAGGCGCAGGTCGCGCGGATCGCCCGGCTGGAAGGCGAGGTTGTCGCGGTCGCCCATGAACTCCGCGTACGGATCTTCGCCGAACACCACGATGGCGACGTCCGGTTTCGTGGCAAAGCCGCCATCGCGCGCGAGCACGGCCGTGCCGCCGCCGGCGCGCACCTGTTCGGCGATGCCTTCGAAGATCGTCTGGGCGCGCGGGAAGTCGGCGCGGGAATTGCCGGTGCCCTGCCAGGAGATCGTCCAGCCGCCGGTCTGCTTGCCCATGTCGTCGGCGCCGTCGCCCGCGACCAGCACGTTCAGCTTCGCGCTGAGCGGCAAGAGGCCGTGCTCGTTCTTGAGCAGCACCAGCGATTCCCGCACCGCCTGGCGCGCGACGGCGCGGTGCTCGGGCGAGCCGAGTTCGTCCCATTTGCCGCCATAGGGCCGGCCCGACGGTTTGCCCGCGTCGAACAGGCCGGCGCGCAGTTTTACGCGTAGGATGCGCGCCACCGCCTCGTCGAGCCGCGCCATCGGGATCGTTCCGGCGTTCACCTCGGCCAGGGTGTGCTGGTAGAGGCCCTTCCAGCTGTCGGGCGCCATCACCATGTCGATGCCGGCGGCGAGAGCGGCGGGGCAATCGGTCGTGCTGCAGCCCGGGAGCTGGCCGTGCGCGTTCCAGTCGCTGACGACGAAGCCGTTGAAGCCGAAGCGGTCGATCAGCACGTCGTTCAAGAGGGCGCGGTCGCCGTGCATCTTGTTGCCGTGCCAGCTCGAATAGGACGCCATCACCGCCTGCGCCCCGGCCGCGATGCCCGACTGGTAGCCGGCGGAATGGATGTCGCGCAGGTCTTCCTCGCTGGCGAGATTGTCGCCCTGGTCGCGCCCCTTGTCGGTGCCGCCGTCGCCGAGGAAATGCTTGATGGTCGCGACGATGTGGCCGCCGCGCAAGAAACCGGGCGTGCCCGGCACGCCCTGGATGCCTTCGACCATCGCGCCGGCATAGGCGCGCACGATGTCGGGGTTCTCCGAATAGCTTTCATAGGAGCGGCCCCAGCGCACGTCCTGCACCACCGCGACGGTGGGCGCGAAGGTCCAGTCCTGGCCGACGACCCGCGTCTCGATCGCGGTGATCTCGCCGATCCTGCGCAACAGGTCGGGATCGTTCGCCGCGCCCAGGCCGACATTGTGCGGAAAGATCGTGGCGCCGATGATGTTGGAGTTGCCGTGGACGGAGTCCGAGCCCCAGATCACCGGGATCGCGACGTGACCCGCCGGCGCGTCGAGCGAGGCGTCGTAGAAGGCATCGGCCGCCTTCAGCCAGTCCGCCGCCGGCGCGCGATCGTTGCCGCCGGGGCCGGAATTGCCGCCGTCGAGCACCGAGCCCAGCCGGTAGGTCCGCACGTCTCCGGGCGAGACCGAGGCGACGTCCGCCTGGATCGTCTGTCCGACCTTGTCCTCGACCGTCATTTTCGACAGCAGATCGGCGACGCGCGCGTCGATCGCCGGATCGTCCGCCACGGGAGACGCGAGCTTCGGCCAGATCTCGGGATGGACCATGCCCGGGACGGAGGGCGCCTGCGGTTCGGGAGCGCTGACGCAGGCACCCAGCGTGAAGCCGGCGACCGCCAGGGCAAGCATTTGTCCGGTGTTCAACACGTCCTCCCGTTCGGCAACGCCGTTCCTATCTCTTATCCGGCCGCGGCGCCGCATGGACGGATTCCGACGTTCCTTGACAGCGTTGTCAACCTCCGGCCGTCCGCAGTGCTTCACCCCGAGCGCATCGCCCCCTAAGGTGCCGCGCCGACGAAACGTCCGCGAAGGCCCTGCGCGCACCATGTCCACCGGACCGTCGATCCCATGAAGTCCAAGCGCCCGCCTCCGCCCAGCAAGCCCGCCAGCATCTACGACGTCGCCCGGCGCGCCGGCGTCTCGATCAAAACGGTTTCTCGCGTCGTCAACCGCCAGCCCAATGTCAGCGAGCAGGCCCAGGCGCGGGTGATGGAAGCGGTGGACGCGCTGTCCTATCGGCCCAATTTCTTCGCCCGCGGCCTGGCCAGCGAGCGGTCGTTCCTGATCGGCCTGCTCTACGACAACCCGTCGGAAAGCTACATGGCGGCGGTGCAGATCGGCGCGCTCCGGCGCTGCCGCGAGGACGGCTACCATCTCATCGTCGAGCAGCTCAGCGCGCAGGATCCCAATCTCGGCGCGGCGGTGCGCGCGCTGGCCGTGCAATCCTCGCTGCACGGGCTGATCCTCACGCCGCCCTTGTGCGACTCGCCTTCCGTGCTGGAGGCGCTGAAGGCCGAGCATGTGAGGTTCGTGCGCATCGCGCCCAGGCAGGCCCTGCCCGACAGCGCCAGCGTCAGCATCGACGATCACGCAGCCGCGCGGGAGATGACCGCCTATCTCATCGGCCTCGGCCATCGCCGCATCGGCTTCATCAAGGGCCATCCCGATCACAGCGCCGCGCATGCGCGTTTCGAGGGCTATCGCGCCGCGCTCAAGCAGGCCGGCATTCCCTTCGCCGAAGAGCTCTGCGCGCAGGGCTATTTCTCCTATCAGTCCGGCCTGGAGGCCGGAGAGATATTGCTGTCGCTGAAGAACCGGCCGACCGCGATCTTCGCCAGCAACGACGACATGGCCGCCGCCGTGCTCGCCACCTCGCAGCGCTTTCACCTCAAGCTGCCGTCGCAGCTTTCGGTCGCGGGGTTCGACGATTCCCTCGTGGCGCAGATGGTCTGGCCGCCGCTGACGACCTGCCGCCAGCCGATCAAGGAGATGGCCGCCGCCGCCGTCTCGCTCCTGGTGCAGAAGCCGACCGACGGCGCGCCGCCGGAGCGCCGGTTGGACCACGAGCTGATCGTGCGTCAGTCGACGGCGCCGCCGGGGCGCTGAGCGCCCCCGGCCAGCAGCGAGGCGGCGCCGATCAGGCCGGACCAGGTCTGGACGATGAGGCGGGTCGGGATCGCTTTCATGTAGTCCACGAACCTTCCCTTGGCTTCGAACCGCGCGCGGAACGCGCTGCGTGCGAAGAAAGCCGCATGGGCGGGCATGATGCCGCCGGCGATCAGGACGCCGTCGCGCGCGCCCAGCGTCAGCGCGACATCGCCCGCCACCGATCCGAGAACGCCGCAGAACAGCGCGAAGACGCGGTAGCAGAGCGATGTCGGGTCCGCTTCGGCCTGCTCCGCGATCTCGGCGGGCGAGAGGTCCGGCGCCGTCACGCCTTCGATTCCCGCCAGCGCCGCATGGAGACTGCGAAGCCCCGGACCCGAGAGCAGCCGCTCGACCGACACCCGGCCGAAGCGCTTCGTCAGCGCTTGAAGGATCTGCACCTCCAGCGCGTCGACCGGCGCGAAGGAGACATGGCCGCCTTCGCCCGCGAGCGGCACCGCCGTTTCGCCGACGCGGACGAAGCCGGCGACGCCGAAACCGGTGCCGGGACCGACGATGGCGACGGTCTCGCGCGCCAGGCGCGGCGGCGCCGGCACGTCGCCGATCGCACGCCAATCTTCCGGCACGAGCAGCGGCACGGACAATGCGATGGCTTCGAAATCGTTGATCAGGCGGACGCTTCCGATTCCCAGGGCGTCGCGCAATTCCCGCGACGAGATGTGCAGCTTCGAATTCGTCAGGTTGAGCGCGCCGTCCCTGGGCGGGCCGGCGACGGCGAGAACGGCGGCCGAGGGCGCCGTGCCGAGCCCCAGCGATGCGAGATAAGCCCGCGCCGCCTCGACGACGCCGGCCTGTCCGACGGCGGGAAAGGACGCCGGTGCCAGGACCAGGACATCCGCGGCCAGGTCGACCACGCCGAACCGGATATTCGTCCCGCCTATGTCGGCGACGAGCCCGTAATTGGCGAGCGCATCCGGCAACCGGCGATCCTTGCTAACACGATCCATTTGTTGGCCTTGGCAGCGCTGTCATCGGCGCCGCGGTAACACAAGTCCGGCCCCCTGCCTACTGCGCGCCCGCGTCTTTCAGCGCGCCAGCCGCGAACGGGCTCGCGCTCACGGCGCGCCCGTCGGGCGCGCCGCCGAGTCGCGCACGACCAGCGTGGGTACGACGTCCGTGACGTCCGCCGGTTCCTTACGCGCCTTCGGCAAGGCGAGCAGCTTCTCGGCCGCCATCCGCCCCATGTCGCGGATCGGAAGCTTGATCGTCGTGAGCGCGGGCCACACCTGCGCCGCCATCGGGGTGTCGTCGAAACCGACGACCGAGAGGTCCTTGGGAATGTCGAGCCCGGCCTCGCGCGCCGCGTTGTAGACGCCGAGCGCCATCTCGTCATTGCCGGCGAAAATCGCGGTGGGCCGTCCCTCGCCGGCGAGCAGCGCCTTGGCCGCCGCGTAACCGCTGTCGAAGGTATAGCCCGCCTCGCGGTCGAATTTCGGCAGGAGCTTCAAGCCCTTCTCCTCAAGGCCGTCACGGAAGCCGCGGCGGCGCTCATGCGCGGAGCGTAAGCCCGAGGGTCCGGAGATATGCGCGATGCGGGTGTGGCCGAGATCGGCGAGATAGCGCGCCGCGGCGGAACCGCCGACATAGTCATGCGTGACCACCATCGTCTCGGCAGGGCCGAGCGACAGCGGAGCGATGCGCACATAGGGACAATCGAGCTCGTCGAGCAGGCGGATCAGGCGCTCGTCCTCCGACATCGAGGGCGGCAGGACGACGCCGAACAGCTTTTGGCGCTCGACGAAGTGGCGGATGTCGTCAAGGAAGGCCGGCGCGGCGCGGTCGCTGGGACGGATGACCAGCTCGAAGCTGCTGCCGCGCAGGGCGTCGAGCACGCCCTGCTGCATGTTCACGACATATTGCGGACTGGGGCTGTCATAGATCATGCCGATCAGGAAGGCGCGGCGGAAGGCCAGACCGCGCGCCTGCGGATCGGGCGTGAAGCCGATCTGGCCGATGATCTCGCGCACCCTCTCGCGGGTCTGCGCCTTGACGAAGGGCGAGTCGTTGATGACGCGCGAGACGGTCTTCTTCGAGACATTGGCGAGGCGCGCGATGTCGTTGATCGTCGAGCGCCGGCCCCTGGCTTCGGCCCCGGCGCGCGCCGGCTGCGGCGCTTTGGATTTTCTGGCGATCACGGCTCGAACGCGCTGGAGGTAGCCGGTCTTTCTTAGCGGCGCGGCCGCATTTTGGCCAATGCACCGGCCTCAGGCGGCCTGGGGCGGGCGCGCCGCGGGACCGGATTCGCGCCGTTCGGACGCGCGCAACGTCGTGATGACCATGAGGCAATCGAGATCCTTCCAGACTTCGGCCGTGGCGAATTCGGGACGCATCTGGTTCGCCGCCTGGCGCGACGCATCGGCGTCGCTGAAGCAGTTCGGCCGGTAGTACATCGAGACCGCGCCGTCGGAGCGCAGATAGCGGATCGTGTAGTCGGGCATGGTCGAAGCCCAGCACCTCACCCGCAATTATAGGCGTGTTCCGGCAGGACGGCTCGCACAAACGTACGACCTCGGTGAAGATTCGGTGACGGATCGGTCACGGGATGGCCGGATCGTCAGGGATTCCGCGCGTACGTCCAAATGTGCATGGGCGGAAAGTTTCGCCAGAACGTCTCGGCATGGCACACCGTCACGCCGGGCTCCGCCGGATAGGGCGGCCAGGACGCATAGCAGAACTGGATGAAGGGCGCGCCGGGCTTCAGGCGCGCCAGCGCCATGCGAAGAAGCCCGAGGCGCTGCGCGGCGGGATGGCCGATGACCGGCAGGCCGCAGACGATCGCCGCGAACCGATCCGCGATGCCGGCCGACACGAGAAGGTCCTCAAAGGCGAATGCGTTGCCTTGCAGGATAACGGACTGCGGAAAACGGCGGCGCAGCAGCGCCGCGAAGCCGGGTTCGGCCTCGACCGCGACGACCGGGACGCGTGCGAGGATCGCTGCGGTCACCGCGCCCGTACCCGCGCCGAGCTCCAGCACCGGACCGGTCGCGCCGGCCGGAATCTTCGCCGCAATGGCCGCGGCAAGCGCCGGGCCGGACGGCGCCAGCGCGCCGACCCGGAGCGGCTTGGCCAGAAACTCCCGGAAGAACGCCAGTTCGTGCGAGGGGGAACCCATGGCAACGAAATGTACCGCAAGCCGAGGCGTTCCGTGAAGGACCGCCGATTCCGGCCTCGACCCGACGTCACGGCCTGCGCGCGCCGACGACATTTGCCGGATCGCGCGGTAGGATACGGCCATGCAGCGCGGCCCGCTGACCGAGGTCAATGACCGCCGCCGGACCCGCACGGATACTGAATAAAAGGACCTACTCTCATGACCCATCACTTTCATGCCGTCGTGTGGATCGATCACGCCGAGGCGCGCATCCTCGAATTCGGCGCGGACGGCATCGAGAGGCATCGTGTCCGCGCCGAGGGCGGCGACGGCAATATCCATCACAAGGCCGGTTCGGTGGGTTCTGGCCATGCGCATGAAGACAAGAAATATTTCGACGCCGTCGTGGCGACCTTGAAGCCCAATTACGAGATTCTCGTCGTCGGACACGGCCCGGCAAGGACCGCCTTCGCGCATTACGCGCGCGACCACGTGCCCGATCTCGCCAAGCGCATTCTCGGCGTCGAGGCGATGGACCAGCCGAGCGAGCCCGAAGTGATCGCCTTCGCGCGCAAATTCTTCGAGACCCGGGATCGCATGCTGCCGCAGGACTAGCGGCGGCTCAGGGCACCAGCACCGCCGCGCCCTCGATCCGGCCGTCGCGCAGGCGGGTCAGCGCCTCATTGGCGTCTTCCAGCGCGAAGGGCTGCACCGTCGTGTGGATTTTCGTCTGCGCGGCGATGGCCAAGAACTCCTCGCCGTCGCGGCGCGTGAGATTGGCGACCGAGCGCACCACGCGCTCGCCCCATAGCAGAGCATAGGGGAAGGCGGGAATGTCGCTCATGTGGATTCCGGCGCAGACCACCACGCCGCCCTTCACCGTCGCGGCCAGCGCAGCCGGCACCAGGGCGCCGACCGGCGCGAAGAGGATCGCGGCGTCGAGCGGCTCCGGCGGCGCGACGTCGGACGCCCCGGCCCACACCGCCCCGAGCGACTTCGCGAAGGCCTGGCCTTCCGCATCGCCGGCTTTGGTGAAGGCGTAGACGTCCTGGCCGCGATGGCGCGCGACCTGGATCGCGATATGCGCCGCGGCGCCGAAGCCATAGAGGCCGAGGCGCCTGCCCTCGCCCGCCATCTTGAGCGCGCGATAGCCGATCAGGCCGGCGCAGAGCAGCGGCGCCGCTTCGATGTCGGAATAGATGTCCGGCAGCCTGAAGCAGTAGCGCGCATCGGCGGTCGTGTAGTCGGCATAGCCGCCGTCGATCGTGTAGCCGGTGAAGCGGGCCCGGTCGCAGAGATTCTCGCGTCCGCTGCGGCAGTAGATGCATTCGCCGCAGGTCCAGCCGAGCCAGGGCACGCCGACCCTATCGCCCACCGCCAGGGACGCGACATCGCTTCCGATCTTTTCGATGGTGCCGACGATCTCGTGGCCGGGAATGACGTGGCTTTTCGGCGCGGTCAATTCCCCGTCGACGACGTGCAGGTCGGTGCGGCAGACGCCGCAGGCATGAACGCGGATCAGGACCTCGCGCGGACCGGGTTCGCGCGGCACCGCATCGCGGCTCAGGCGCAGCGGCGAACGGGCCTTGTCCAGGATCATGGCGCGCATGGCGAGCAGCCTATCAAAAAAGAGAAACACGGGGATGTCCGAAATTGATGCGAGAAACATAAAAGCGGCGGCGCGATCCGCCTTGACCGGCATCAACGGCGCAGGCCAAGACGGCCGCTGCCGACCGGACCGGGCGGCGATCTGTCGGGGGCGTGCATGAGACGCGTGGCGTTGATTTTGGTCGCGGCGGGAATCGCGGCGCTGGCCGGCCCCGCTCCCGCCCAGCCGACAGCGCCGCAGCCCTGGATGGACAACACGCTGTCGCCGGACACCCGCGCCGACCTGGTGCAGGCGCAAATGACCGCCGACGAAGAGCTCCTGCTGGTCAGGGGCTATATCGGCATCGATGCGAAACAGTCCTGGATGCGCGAGCCGCCGGTCGAGCTGCGGCTGCTGCTGCCGGGCACCGCCGGCTATGTGCCGGGCATTCCCAGGCTCGGCATCCCGGCCTTGAAGGAAAGCGACGCCGGCATCGGCATCGCGAACAATTTCTGGCTGAGGCCCGGCGATACGGCGACCGCCTATCCGTCGGGCCTGTCGAACGCCGCGACGTGGAATCCGCAGGTCGCGTTCGACGCCGGCGCCGGCCTCGGCATGGAGGCACGCGACCGCGAGTTCAACGTGATGCTGGACGGCGGCGTCAACCTGGCGCGCGAGCCGCGCAACGGCCGCATCTTCGAATATGCCGGCGAGGACCCGCTGCTCGCGGGCCTGATCGCCGGCGCCCAGATCCGCGGCATCCAGAGCCAGCATGTGATCTCCACCATCAAGCACTATGCGCTGAACGACCAGGAGACCGGCCGCACCGTGATCACCGCCAATATCGACGAGGCGGCGGCGCGCGAATCCGACCTGCTCGCCTTCGAGATCGCGATCGAGCGCGGCAATCCGGGCGCGGTGATGTGTGCCTACAACAAGATCAACGGCACCTATGCCTGCGAGCACGATTTCCTGCTGAACAAGGTGCTGAAGGGCGATTGGGGCTATCCGGGCTGGGTGCTGTCGGACTGGGGGGCGGTGCACAGCACCGTCGCGGCGGCCAATGGCGGGCTCGACCAGGAATCGGCGTCGGGCAGCGACCGGCAGGACTATTTCGGCGACGCGCTCAAGCAGGCGCTTGCCGCCGGCACCGTGCCGCAGGGACGGCTTCGCGACATGGTCCACCGCATCTTGCGCACCATGTTCGCGAACGGTCTGATCGACACTCCGCCGGCGCCGCAGAAGCCGGTGGCCCATGTCGACATCGCCCAGCGCGGCGCCGAGGAAGGCATCGTCCTTCTGAAGAACGACGGCGGCGTCCTGCCGCTCGCCAGGACCGCGCGCAGCATCGCGGTGATCGGCGGGCACAGCGACCTCGGCATGCTGTCGGGCGGCGGCTCGTCGCAGGTCCTGCCCGTTGGCTTCGACAACGACAAGCAGATCATGGTGGGCGGACCGGTGGTCGTGACGGCCAACGGCACCAAGATCATGCCGCTTAGCCGCGAGATCTTCGATCCGCCCTCGCCGCTGTCGACCATCGCCGCGGCCGCGCCGGCGGCGACGGTCCGCTATGCCGACGGCGTCGACCAGAAGGCGGCGGCGGCGCTCGCGGCGAGCAGCGACGTCGCGATCGTCTTCGTGCAGCAATGGATGACCGAGGGCGACGACGTCGACGGCCTGTCGCTGCCCGGCGTGCAGGACGGGCTGATCGCCACCGTCGCCGCTGCCAATCCACGGACCATCGTGGTGCTGGAGACGGGCGGACCCGTGCTCATGCCCTGGCTGGGCAAGGTGCCGGCGGTGCTGGAGACCTGGTATGCGGGCAGCGGCGGCGCGGCGGCGCTGGCGCGGATCCTGTTCGGCGATATCGATCCTTCGGGCCGGCTGCCGGTGACGTTCCCGCAAAGCGAGGCGCAGTTGCCGCGGCCCAAACTTGCCGAACCGCCGGCCGGCTATTTCTACGTCAACTATTCGGAGGGCTCCGACGTCGGCTATCGCTGGTACGACTCGCACAAGCTGACGCCGCTGTTTCCGTTCGGCTTCGGGCTCTCCTATACAAGCTTCGATCTTTCCGGTTTCACGGCGCTCGGCGGGCGCAATGTGACGGCCAAGGTCAACGTCACCAACACCGGAACGCGCCCCGGATACCAGGTCGTGCAGCTCTACGTCACGCCGCCCGGCGCGGTGGCGCGGCTGGTGGGCTGGAGCAAGATCCAGCTCCAGCCGGGTGAAACCCAGACCGTGGACATCGCGGCCGAGCCGCGGCTGCTGGCGCGCTTCGACACGCAGGTCCATGTGTGGCGGATACCGACCGGGCCCTATGGCGTGAGCGTCCGCACCTCGGCGACGGACATCAAGGCGAGCACCTTCGTCAGCCTCACCGGCGGCACGATCAAGCCGTGAGCGTGGGCGTCAGCCCTTGGTGATCTGACCGGCGGGAATGCCCTTGCCGGGGTCCGGCGTCACGAGGACGAAATTGCTCGTCTCGGCATTGAGAATCGGCGGTTCGGCGCCGGCGAACCGCTCTTCGATGTTCGTGACGGTGGTGCCCGGCGCGTAGATGTCGTCGCGCAGGTCGTGCGGCTTGGGCTCGTTCTTTGTCATGGCGGATCGCTCATGCGTTTCGCCGAAGATAACGGTGGGCGCCGCGCGAACGTTGCTCAGCCGGTCGGCACCAGGCCGCGGCGATAGCGCACAAGGCCCAGACGAAACAGGACTGCGGCGATCGCGGCGTAGGCGAGCGCCGCCGCGACCATTTGCACCAGTGTCGCCGGCGACGGCGCGCGGAGAAACGCGACCGGCGCCAGCACGATGAAGCCGGCCGGCAGCAGCGTGTAGGCGGCGATCTTGGTGGCGCCGGAATAGATCGAGCCGGGATAGCTGGAGAACAGCAGCATGAAGTCGGTCAGGTCGCGGGCGAAGCTGCGCGCGCCGGCGAACCGGAAGGCGAGGCTCGCATAGACGACCGACGAGGCAACGTAGACCGTCGTGCCGCAGGCCAGGCCAACGAGAACGAGCGGGATATCGCTCCACGAGAGCGCGGCGAAGGTGAACAGCATCCAGATACCCATCGCCAGATCCCCCCAGGCGGTGGCGATGCTTTCGCGGGCGAGAAGACGCGGCAACACCGCTTTGGGCTGGGTCAGGAGCGCGTCGATCTCGCCGCGCAGGATCGTCGCGGCCATGTCGCGATAGCCGCCGAAAAACACGCCGGCGATCCCGACCACCAGCATGATGAGGCCGAGTAAGAGGGCGACGTCGTGCAGCCCCCAGCCGCCGACCTGGCGGAAGCCGGCGAAGAACATGTACCAGAGGGCGAGGAAGAACAGGTCGTTCACCACCATGCCGACGGAGTTCAGGATGAAATTTGTGCGGTCCATCAGCGAGGTGCGGATGGCGATGCCGATATTCGCGGCATAGGTCGAGAGCATCACACGCCCTCCCGAAGGACTTTGCGAAGGCCCCCGCGCCAGACGAGCGCCACGAGACCCGACAGCACCGCGATCCAGACGCCTTGCGCGATCAGCCCGCGCGCGAAGCCGGCGAGTGAGGGCGCGATCGCCTGATCGCCCGCGAGGAACAGCGTCGCCGCGAAGGGCGTGACGACGGCGGCGTGGTAGAACCAGGCCGGATAGAGCGAGATCGGCGCGAACAGGCCGCCGAGCAGGAACAGCGCCTTCTGCATGATGAGATAGGGCGGCAGCACGCGGCGCACCCAGAAGGCGCTGAGGCCGACGAGGGTCATCATCAGCATGCCGACGGCGGTGCCGAAGACGCCCAGGATCGCGATATAGACGAACGCGACGGCCGGCGGCAGGGCGCGGCCGGACAGCGCGAGCGCCACCAGCGCGGCCGCGCCGATGCCGATCAGCCGGCCGAGCGAGTCGCCCATCGCCTCGGCGAACTTCTGCACCAGATAGGGCTTGGGCCGGAGCAGGTGCGGCTCCAGCATGCCGAAGCGGATGTCGTCCTCCAGCCGCAGATGGATCGCCGCGATGGAGAGCGCGATCCATTCGGTCACGCCGATATAGAGCGTCAGCCCGTCCGGCGGCAGCAGATGCGCGAGCGTTCCGGGCAGCCGCTGTGCCGCGACCTTGTCCCACAGGGCCGAGAGCACGAGCATCGCCACGAGATAGAACAGCGCGCGGCCCATCAGGACGGGCCAGTTCGCGAGATTGCGCCGGATGCCGAGCGCGCAGGCGCTCGCCGCCGCCGCGGCGGTCCCGAAGGCGCCGGCGTCAGCGCGCGCTATTGGCGTCGTAGATGGCACGGACCACCTCCTCCATCGGCGGGTCTTCGATCGTGATGTCCTCGATGCCGCCCAGGGCCAGCGCCGCCTGCACCACGATATCGACGCGCGTCGTTCCCGTATCCACTTCGAACACCGACAGGTGCGGCTCGCTCGCGCGGCGCTTGACGCCGGGAAGATCGAGATCGAGCCGGGTCGCGGCGGAGCGCAAAGTCACGAGGCGGTGGCCGAGGAAACGGCGGCGGAGCTGGTCGGTCGGCTGGTCGACCACGATGCGGCCCTCGTTGATCACGATGACGCGGTCGCAGACCAGCTCGATGTCGCGCGTGTCGTGCGAAGTGAGCACCACGGTCTGGCCCTCGGCGCCGGCGTGCTCGCGGATGAAGTCGCGGATCGCGGCCTTGGCCGTGATGTCGAGGCCGATGGTCGGCTCGTCCAGGAACAGCAGCGCCGGCCCGTGCAGCAGGCTCGCCACGATCTCGCAGCGCATGCGCTGGCCGAGCGACAGGCGCTGCACCGGCTGGTCGAGCAGATCGCCCAGGCCGAAGCGCTCGACCAGCCGCGCAAGGCGATGACGAAACGCGTCGAGATCGACGTCGTAGATGCGCCGCAGCAGCGCGAAGGAATCGCGTGCCGGCAACTCCGTCCAGAGCTGGCTGCGCTGACCGAACACCACGCCGATGCGGTAGGCGAGCGCGCGGCGCTGCTTCCAGGGTACCAGGCCGAGCACCGTCGCCGCGCCGCCCGACGGTTCGAGAATGCCGGAGAGCATCTTGAGCGTCGTCGACTTGCCGGCGCCGTTGGGTCCGATGATCGCGACGCGTTCGCGCTCGGCGAGCGTGAAGGAGATGCCGCTGACGGCCTCGACGGCGCGGATGTCGGACGCGAAAAGCCCGCTCAGGCCCGGCTTGCGGCGGGCGTAGCGAAAGGTCTTGCGAAGGGCGTCGACGGAGACGATGGCCATGGCACGGAATCGACAGCGGTGGGAGCGAGCATAGGCGCATCGCGGCGCATACGCTTCGGTCGCATCGTCATCGCTTTCCCCCTCCCGTCCCGCAGGCCCCGGACGCGACAATGGCACGGCCGCGCGAAAGCGAGACCCGTCAAAAGGAAATGCCAGCCATGATCGCGGCGAGGTTCGGCCGCGTGGGCGATTTACGGCTTCTTTCCGATCACGACGATCTTGCCGTAGACCGTGTCGGCCTTGCCGCCGTCATACAGCGCCGCGTTGTAGATGCAGGTGTCGGCCTGTTCGAGCAGGATGATGTCGCTCTCCCGGTAGCCCAGCCCGAGCAGAAGCGCCTTGGCCGTTGCCGCTTTCGTCGCATCGTCGCACGCGTAGATCGAGACCTCGGACGCCATGGCCCTTCCCTTTCCTGGTTTCAGCTGCTCGCGGCCCTGGCCAGGCTGCCGGTCGTGGCGAGATCGCCGGCAAGGCGCTTGCGCAGGTCGGCGGCGCCCGACAGGCCCGTCGCCAGCGCGGGATTGACCGAGCCCGGACTTGCCGCATTCGCCTTCTGGATCAACGTGGTGAGCTTCGCGGGGTCCAGCACGCCGCCCGGCGCGACGTAACTCATGACGGTGTTGAGATCGATCGATTGGGTCTGCAGCGCGTTGTTGGCGTCGGTCTGGGCCTGCTTCTGCTGATCGGGCGTCAATGTCGCGAGCATGGCGTTGTTCGTGATGGTCGAGAACGCCGCGTGCACGGTCGGGCTGTTGCGCGCCAGCGATTCGGCGGCGAGGCCGGTGGCGAAGTATTGCGCAATGGTGAGACCGGTGCCCTTGAGCGTCGTGGCCGCGACGGTGGTGTCGACCGAGGCGAGCACGGAGGGATAGACGCGCTTTGTGCCGTCCGTGCCCAGCGGAATGATCGAAAGCTCCTTGCGCTTGAAACCGAACACCAGGCTGTTGGGCACGGCCGAGGTGTCGAACCCGACCTTCAGGCCGATGGTGGTGGACGTGCCGAAGAATGCCATCCGGTTGTCGGCCGAGGGGCCTTCCAGGTCGCTTGGCCCATGGGCACCGCTGCCGGGATCGGCGGCGATCTCGGCCGCCGCGCCGGTCGCGTAGGTCTGGCGCACCTTGGGGTCGAACACGTCGCCTCCGGTCTGGAGCGAGGCGACGACCGGCGGCAGGCCGCCATTGGCCGTGCGCGGACCGACATAGCCTTCCGTGCGGTCGTAGGCGACGCTGGCCGAGGGCGGCTGGTTCTCGACATTCACGCCCAGGCTCGTATTCGTGACGAACACCACCGTGTCCTGCGGCGAGGCGCAGGCCGATAGCGCCAGCACCATACAAGCCGCGATGCAGGCCGATATCCGTGGTCCGGACATGAATCTCCTCATTGTGTCGACGCTCCGGAATGCGAAGCCCTGTCCGCGCAGAGGCTTTTGGCCTGAAGATCGATGCAGCCATTGTCGGGCAGGCTGACGATGGACTGCTCGCTATAGCCGAGGGCGATGTCGCTGCCCGCGGCGGGATGGCGGAAGAAAGAAAGCCCGAAGGTTCGCAAGCTCACCGCCGTCGCGCCCGCCTTGCCGGACGACGGCGCGGCCGGCAGGGCGACGTCGACGAAACCGACGACATGCTGGACCTGATGCGCGTCGACATAGCTGTAGGAAACGCAGCCCTGCGCCGAGAGCGCGAGCGCGGCCGTGCAGCATCTCGCGCCGGCCGCCCGCAGCCTGCCGGCAAGACTTGCGCCCCGCATTGCGCCCCCCGCATTCGACGAAGCAAGTGTCCATGATTGAACGACTTGCATTCATGACTGTAAATCGAGCCTTCGACAGGCCAATTCTGCCGCTGTTGCGACTATCCATTTGTAATCACAGTACGGAATGACTGTCCATATGCGGCGCCGACACGTCCACGGCAGTGGAGACTTACGACGACGGCCGGCCGCTCGTCGCGGTCTTCTGCCGGCCGATCCAGTCCAGGACGTCCTGCCAGATGGACGGGCCTTCGAGATCGCGCAGGAGCATGTGGTAGCCGTGGTCGTAAGCATGGACTTCGGCGCGCGCGCCCAGCGCCTTCACGACGGCCTCGGTCGGCGGAGCCGGGATGACCTGGTCGTGTTTGCCGTAGAGCAGCAGGATGGGCGGCGTCGCGCCCAGATGCTCGGGCGCATGGCGGCCCTCGTCCATCAGCGTCGCCAGGCCCCACACCGCATCGGCGCGCGTCACTTTTTGGACGAGGGGATCGCGCGAATAGGCGCGCAGCATGGGGATGTTGTCCGACGGCCAGATGTGCACGACGCCGCGGCCCGAGACCGTCAGGCCGGGCATCGTATGCGCCGTCAGCCACAGCACGACGCGGTAGGAGAGCGGCATATCGGAGCGCGACCACACCGCCGGCGCGACCAGGATCACGCCGTCGGGCCTCGGCGGAACGGGCGCTGCGATGTCCGACAGCACGACGGCGCCGCCCATGCTCTCGCCGAGCGCATAGACCGGAACGCCCGGATATTTCGCGCGCGCCGCGGCAAGCGCATCCTCGAAGTC
This sequence comes from Rhizomicrobium sp., assembly GCA_037200985.1. Taxonomy (NCBI): domain Bacteria; kingdom Pseudomonadati; phylum Pseudomonadota; class Alphaproteobacteria; order Micropepsales; family Micropepsaceae; genus Rhizomicrobium; species Rhizomicrobium sp. The sequence goes on along the minus strand of JBBCGJ010000001.1, from coordinate 4,528,380 downwards.
GGCGCGCATCGTCTCGCTTCCGGCCCACAGGCCCGGATGGTCCGAGGCACCGAAGCCGCGCTGGTCATAGGCGATCGTCGCAATGCCCTTGGTGGCCCAGAAGGCCGCGGGCAGCGCGATGAAGTTCGAATAGTCGCCCATGCCGTGCAACGCCACGATCACGGCGGAGGGATGCTCCGGCCCCCAGACGCGCAACGGCAGTTTCTCCCCGTCATGCGCGAGGAGATGTCCGTCGGCCAGCGCCGGCGTGTCGTTCGCGATCCCGCGCGGCGCCAGGACCGGCGCGCAGGAAGCGATCAGGAGGACAGCGCCTGCCGCACACGCCTTCGCAAATCGGGAACGAGTTCGCGCTCGAACCATGGGTTCTTCTTCAGCCAGCCATTGTTACGCCACGACGGGTGCGGCAGCGGGAGGTGCCGCGGCGCGTAGTCCCGCCATGCCTTGACCGTCTCCGTCATATTGGATTTCGCGGCGTCTCCCAAATGCCAGGATTGGGCATAGCTGCCGACCAGCAGCGTCAGCGTCATCTTCGGCAGCGCATCCAGAAGGCGGCGGCGCCAGTGCTGGGCGCAGATCCGGGGCGGCGGGCGGTCGCCGCCCTTTTCGTCGTAACCGGGAAAGCAGAACGCCATCGCGGCGATGGCAACGCGCTTTTCATCGTAGAACGCGGCGCGGTCGACGCCCATCCAGTCGCGCAGCCGGTCGCCCGAGGCATCGTTGAACGACAGCCCGGTCTTGTGCACGCGCATCCCCGGCGCCTGGCTCGCGATCAGGAGCCTGGCGGTATGGCTGACATGCAGGACGGGATGCGGATCGAGGATGTCGGCGCAGATGCGGCAGGCGCGGATGTCCGCGACGAGACGCGCCAGTTCGCGCGGCGCGGCGGTCATCGGAAATTCGCGATCGGCACCCCGGCGTCATATCGCAGTATGCCGCCGTCCGACGTCAGAAGCTCGCATTGCAGTGTTATCGCGAGCGCGATGCAGAGCCGATCGCCGAGCGACAAATCGAGCTCGCGCGGCGCTCTCCAGAAGATATGGGCGGCGAGCAGCGCATGCTCTTCCTCGACGGGACGAACGTCGAGTCCGAATCCGCTGATCGCGGCGTGAGCGCCGTAGAGATCGAATCCACGCTGCACCGCCTTTGTCAGAATTTCCGCCAATGAAGCGGCGGAAATCACGCTCTGCGGAAAAGCGGCTTTGACCCGGTCGGCGCCCTTCTCGTTCAGGATCACCGCAAGGAGGGCGGAGCTGTCGAGAACGATCACTTGCGGAAATCTTTCGACGGATCGTTGAGTCCCTCGATCTCGGCCCGCTCGCGCCGCGCTTCGGCCCGCTTCTCTTCGAGGTATCGGTCGACAGAATAGGTGTCGGCCATCGGTGCGAAGAATTCCTGCGCGCGTTTGACGGCCGCGTCGATCTCTTCGGCTATCTTGCGATTCTTATGTTCGATCGCAGGCAGCACCTGTTGCGCCAGAATGCGACGTACTTCTTCCTCGACGCTCCGACCGTTCTCGGCGGCGCGCAGGCGAAGACCCTTGTGGACGTTGTCCGGGACGTTCCGAATCGTGAGCGATGCCATGGCAGACTGCTAGCAGAATGCTAGCATTGCTGTCAATGCAAGCATTCAGTCGCCCTTGAGCATCGCCCGGGCGATCACGATCTGCTGAATCTGGCTGGTGCCTTCGTAGAGCCGGAAAATCCGCACGTCACGGTAGAAGCGCTCGATGCCGTAGTCGGCGACATAGCCGGCGCCGCCGAAGATCTGCACCGCCCTGTCGGCGACGCGGCCGACCATCTCGGAGGCGAAATATTTCGTGCACGCCGCCTCCATCGTGATGCTCTGGCCGGAATCGCGCTTGCGCGCGGCGTCCATCACCATGCACTTCGCGGCATAGGTTTCGGTCTTGCAGTCGGCGAGCATGCCCTGGATGAGCTGGAACTCGGCGATCCTCTGGCCGAACTGCTCGCGCTCGCGGGCATAGCGCACGCTCTCCTCGATCAGCCGTTCGGCGACGCCGACGCAGACGCCGGAGATGTGCAGGCGGCCGCGGTCGAGCACCTGCATGGCGACCTTGAAGCCCTCGCCTTCCGCGCCCAGCCTGAGCGAGGCCGGCACGCGCGCATTGTCGAAATTCACGTCGCAGATATGGGCGCCCTGCTGACCCATCTTCTTTTCCGGCTTGCCCACGCTGACGCCCGGCGTGTTGGCCGGCACGATGAACGCGGAGATGCCGCCGGCGCCTTTGCGCTCGGGGTTGCTGCGCGCCAGAAGCGTGAACATACCGGCGCGGTTGGCGTTGGTGATGAAGCGCTTGGTGCCGTTGACGACATAATGGTCGCCGTCGCGGATCGCGGTGGCGCGCAGCGAGGCGGCGTCGGAACCGGCGCCCGGCTCGGTCAGCGCGAAGCTCGCCACCACCTCGCCGCTCGCGAGCTTGGGCAGCCATTCGTTCTTCTGCGCTTCGTTGCCGAACATCACGACGCCCTGGCTGCCGATGCCGACATTGGTGCCGATGACGGAGCGGAAGGCGGGCGATGTGTGCCCGAGTTCCATGGCGACGAGGACTTCCTCCTCCATGGTGAGGCCGAGGCCGCCATATTCGACCGGGATGGAGAGGCCGAACAGGCCGAGTTCGCGCATCTGGGCGATCACGCCGTCGGGGACGCGGTCCTCCTCGGCGACCTTCGCCTCGATCGGGACGCAGGTTTCGCGCACGAAACGGCGCACCGTGTCGAGCAATTGGTCGCGGGTGTCGATGTCGAGCGGCATGGTCCGTCTCCCTGGCCGGGGGAGACTAGAGCAGCTTTCGCCGGGTTTGAAACCGTCAGTCCGGCGCCTTGGGGACGTAGATGCTGACGACCAGGATATGATCCACCGTCTCGCCGTCCTCGGCCAGCGGCAGGAAGGCGCTCTCGTAATAGACGAAATGGGCATCCGGCAATTCGCGCCCGACCCAGCCGCGCACGGCGAAGGACTCGGCGGTCGCCCGCACATGCTCATAGAGGCTGTGCATCATGCGACCGAACTCCGGCGCGACGGCCGTGACCTGGCTGATGCGCAGATCCTTGAACGTCAGGCCATAGGCCTGGACATGCGCGTCGCCGGTGATGCGGTACTCGTAGTCCTTGCCGCCGTCGATCACCTTGAGCAGCACGACGTGGCGCAGGATGCCGGCCATGTCGCGCGGCTTGAGCTGAGAGCGCGCCGGAAGCCTGCGCGCGCCCTTCAGCGCCCGCCAGTAATTGGCGCCGGTACGCACCACGGCATTGTCCAGATCGTCGAGCGAAACGACGTAGACGGATGAATTGTCCGGCGCTTTTTGCGGCTCGGTCGGCTGGGCGATACGCATACGTCCCCCGTAAGCCGCCAGCCTCGCCCGCAAACCCCTAACAATTCATGGAGGAACCTGGCGATGCGACGTACACGGACAGGTGTCGTCGCGCCCAGGTTGTACTCAATCCGGGGGCCTGGGAACATGGAAGCTCGCCACCAGAAGATGGTCGACCGTGGCACCGTCGTCGCCGAAGGGCAGCACGACGCTCTCGTAATAGACGAAGGGCGATTGCTTCACGTCGCGGCCGACCCATCCATAGAGACCGAGCGGCTCGCCGCCGGCGCGCACATGTTCGTAGAGCAGCCGCATGCGTGCGCCGTGCTCGGGCGCGGCCTCCTCGATCTGGGTCAGGAACATGCCCTGGAAGTTCAGGTCGTAGGCCCAGGCGAAGACTCCGCCGACGATGCGGTATTCGTAGTCGCGGCCGCCGTCGATCACGCGGATCAGGACGATGTTGTGCAGGATCGCGCGCATGTCGCGCGGCGACAGCTCGGACCGCGCCGGCATCTTCCGTCCGCCCCGCAGCATCCGCCAGTAGTTCAGCGCGGTGCGCGTGATGGCGTTTTCGATCTCGTCGAGCGAAACGACGCTGAACGTCGATCTCTCCGGTTGTATCGTCGGTGTCGCGAAATCGTCGCGCTGGGCGTTCTGCATGCGCGTCAGCCCTCGAAACTGTCGCGCGGCGAATAGACGGAGAAATTGAGAACGTGGTCGACTGTCGCCTCGTCCGGCCCCATCGGCATGAACACGCTCTCGCAGTAGATGAAGGGCTTGCCGCGCACGACGCGCTCGAGCCAGCCGCGGAAGGCGAAGACCTCGCGCTTGCGCAGGACCCGGTCGTAGAGGCTCTTGAGCACCGCACCATAGCCCGGCGAGAATTTGTCGACGTCGCTGACGCAGCGGCCCTGCGTCGAGAAACCGTGGCTGATCACATGGGCGTCGCCGACGATGCGGTATTCGTAGTCCCGGCCGCCGTCGACCACCTTGAGCAGCACGACGTTGCGCAGCAGCGGCGCCAGATCCCGCGGCTGCATGTCGGCGCGCGACGGATAGGTCCGGTCGCCCTTCAGCGCGCGCCAGTAATCCAGCCCCCGCCGGACGACCGGGCTTTCGATATCGTCGAGCGAAATGACGCCCGATGCGCTCAGGGGCACGGTCTTGGGGATGCTCGCAATGTTCGGTGAACTCGACACGGCGGGTTTCTTGAATAGGGTAGGAACAGGCTGAACTCTTCCGGTTAACGGAGTGCGAACGGCCAAGATAAAAACGGTCGGCAAGCCATGCTGCTTTCGGTCCTGGATCAATCGCCCATCCGCAAGGGGGGCACCGCGGCGGACGCCGTCGCCGAGACCCTCGCGCTCGCGCGCGCCTGCGACAGTCTGGGCTATCACCGCTATTGGCTGGCGGAGCACCACAACAGCAATTCCTTCGCCGGCTCCTGTCCCGAAATCCTCATCGCCCGGGTCGCGCAGGAGACGCGGCATCTGCGCGTCGGCTCGGGCGGCGTCATGCTCACCCATTATAGCCCGCTCAAGGTCGCCGAGCAGTTCCGCATGCTCGACGTGCTGACGCCGGGCCGCATCGACCTGGGGCTCGGCCGCGCCCCGGGCACCGACCAGATGACGGCGCGGGCGCTGCAGGCGGGGCCGCAGGCCTGGCCGATCGACGCCTTCCCGAGCCAGGTGCACCTGTTGCGGCAATTCCTTGAAGACTCCTCGGGGCGCGAGCCCTTGCCGGAGGATCATCCCTATCGCGGCATTCACGCCATGCCGCGGGCGCCGACGCCCGGGCCGGAATTGTGGATGCTGGGCTCGGGCATCCATGGCGCGGTCTATGCCGCGGAGCTCGGGCTGCCGTTCGCCCACGCCTATTTCATCTCGACCGAGGGCAGCGAGGACGCGGTGCGCGAATACCGCGAACGCTTCAAGCCGAGCCCGGCCTGCCCCAGCCCGCGCGTCTCGCTGGGCGTGGCGGCGCTGGTCGGCGAAACGGAAAAGGAAGCGGCGCGGCTTTCGGCCTCCCGCAATCTGTGGGTGGTGCGTCTTCTGACCGGGCGGCCCATCCCGTTCCCCTCGCCGGAGGAGGCGCTGGCGCAGCCGCTGACGCCGCAGGAGGAAAAACTGCTGGGGAGCGTCGCCAGACGCTCCGTGGTCGGCACCCAGGAGCAGGTGCGCGAGCGGCTGACCGCGCTGGCGGAAGCGCACGGCGTCGAGGAACTGGTCGTGGTGACCATCACCTACGACCTCGCCTCGCGGCTCCGGTCGTACGAATTGCTGGCCGAGGCTTTCGGGCTCGCCGTCCCGGCCTGACCGGTCACGTCACCGGCAACAGCCCGATCATCGCGCCGGTCAGCCCGCTCGCCATCGTGCCGGACACGATGGCGCGCATCGCGAGCGGCACGATCTCGTCGCGGCGCTCCGGGATCAGCGTGCCGAAGCCGGCGATCAGAATGCCGACGGAGGCGAAATTGGCGAAGCCGCATAGGCAATAGACCATGATCTGGGTGGTGCGCGGATCGAACGTGCCTACCGGCATCGCGGCGAGGTCCGAATAGGCGATGAACTCGTTCAGGATCGTCTTGACGCCGAGCAGGCTTCCGGCCTGAACCGCCTCGTGCCACGGCACGCCGTAAAGCCACACCACCGGCGCGAACAGCCAGCCCAGGATGCGCTGAAGAGTCAGCGGCGCACCCTCGAAGGCGGGGAAATGGCCGAGGATCGAGTTGACGATGGCGACGATCGCCACGGTCACGATCAGCATCGCAATGATCTGGAGATAGATCTTCAGGCCGTCCTCGGTGCCGCGCGCCATCGCGTCCATCGTCGAATGGTATTTGTGGCTGGGATCGGTCTGGCTCATGTCGGTCACCGCGTCGCCGGGCACCATGATGCAGGCGACCACGATGGCGGCGGGCAGCGACATCATCGAGGCGACGAGGATGTGGCCGAGCGCGCCCGGCAGCACATGCGCCAGCATGTTGGCGTAGACCACGAACACCGTGCCGGCGACGACGGCGAGGCCGGTCGTCATCAGGATGAAGAGCTCGGTGCGCGTGATCCTGGCGAGATAGGGTCGCACGACCAGCGAGCCTTCGATGTTGCCGAGGAACACGGTCGCCGCCGCGCCGAGGCCGACGGCGCCGCCGATGCCGAGCGTGCGCCGGAGCACGAAGGCCATGGCGCCGACGATGAGCGGCAGGATGCGCCAGTACCACAGGATGGCCGACAGGGCCGAGATGATGATGACCAGGGGCAGGATGGCGAAGGCGAAATTGGTGAGCCTTGCCGGGTCGACCACGCCGGGCGCGAAGGGCGACGGCCCGCCGCCGACGAAGCCGTAGACGAAGCCGGTGCCGGCCCGCGTCGCGTCGGTCAGCACGGCGACCACGCCGTTGAGGCCGAACAGGGCATCGCGCGCCAGTTCGACTTTCAGGAGCAGCAGGGCAATGCCGGCCTGCAGCGCGATGCCGAGGATGGCGATCCGCCAGGGAAAGGCGCGGCGGTTTTCGGAAAAGAGCCAGGCGACGAGGAGGATGACGAGGATGCCCAGGGCCGATTGGAGGTGAAAGCCGAAAGGCTGAAGCGACTCGATAAACGGCATGCCTTCACCCCCGATGCGCATCGCCAGCTTACGGGAATTCGGCGGTGGGGGAAGCCAGGGGATGCGCGCCGCCGCGGCCACATGCTAGAACGCCGCACGACCGCAATGTCGGCGCCAGGGGCCTCATGTCGACCATCGAGATCATTGCCGCCTTGTTGGGCGTCGCCAACGTCGCGCTGCTGATCCGGCGAAGCATCTGGAACTATCCGTTCGGCCTGGCGATGGTGGTGCTCTATGCCTGGGTCTTCTTCGATGCCCGACTTTATTCAGACGCAGCACTGCAGGGCTTCTTTTTTGTCGTCCAAATCTATGGCTGGTGGAACTGGCTGCGCGCGCGCGACGCACGGGGCCTCGCCCGGGTCGAGATCCTGACCGATCGGGGCCGCTGGGCGTGGCTTGCGGCCGTCGCCGTGGCGACGCTTGCGGAAGGCTGGTATCTCGCGCGCCATACCTCCGACGCGGCGCCTTGGATGGATGCCAACACCACCGCCTTAAGCGTCGTCGCCCAGTATCTGCTCTCGGTGCGCAAGGTCGAAAACTGGGTCCTGTGGATCGTCACCGACGTCGTGCAGATCGGCCTGTATTTCTGGAAGGGCCTCTATCCGACCACGGCGCTCTATGCCGTGTTCCTGTTACTGTCGGTGCTGGGCCTGCGCGAATGGCATCGCCAGTTCGCCGGTGCGCCCCCGGCATGAGAACCGTCTGTCTGCATGGACCGGAATCGACCGGCAAAACGACGCTGGCGAGCCAACTGGCGGAGCATTTCGGCGCCGTGGCGGTGCCGGAATACGGTCGGCTTTATTGCGAGATTTTCGGCAACGAGTGCGACATGGAGGATCTGCGCGCCATCCGCCAGGGACATGAGCTCCTCGCCGCGGCCGCCCGGCGCAAGGCAGACACGTTAATCGTGTTCGACACCGACGCGGTCATGACGGCGGTATGGGCCGACGTCCTGCTCGGCCAGCGGCCGGACGATCTCGACCGCATCGACGATCCGGCCGACCTCTATCTGCTCTGCGATATCGACGTGCCGTTCGTGGCCGACGGCATCCGCTATTTTCCCGATCAGGCGACGCGGGCGAAGATGTTCGCGCAGACCCGCCGCGAGCTCGAGCATCGCGGCCTGCCCTTCGTGACCGTCACCGGCTCGCGCTTCGCGCGGCTCAAGACGGCGGTCGACGCCATCACGTCGCGCTTCCCGGAGCTGGCCGCGCCATGACCGCGGCACGTCCGGGCGAGATCAGGGCCCTGGCCGGCGCGCGGGCGATTCCGCCGCTGATCCTGGTGCTCTACCATTTCTGCGAGGGACACCATTACCGCAACTTCAAGCCGTTCGATCTTCTGGTCGGGCACGGCTATCTGTGGGTCGAGTTCTTCTTCGCGCTGTCGGGATTCATCCTGACCTATGTCTATGGCGCGCGCGCCGCCGCGTTCTGGCGCGGCAGCACCTGCAAGGAATTCCTGATCGCGCGCCTGTCGCGGCTCTATCCGCTGCACCTGACGATGCTGCTCTACATCCTGGCAATGATGCTGATCCTGAACGGCCTCGCGGCGGCGACGCATACCGTCTCGATCTACCAGGAGCACTACCATCCGATCGTGACCTGGCCGAGCTTCGTCGCCAACCTGTTCCTGGTCCAGGCGTGGAACATCCTGCCCTATCTCACCTGGAACGGCGCGAGCTGGTTCGTCAGCGTCGAATTCCTGCTCTGCCTGCTGTTTCCGGTCTATGTCGTGCTGTCGCGCAGCGGCTGGTGGAGCGCCATCGGCCTGATCGCGGCCGGCATGGCGGGCCTTGCCTATCTCTCTTTCACCGGCAAGCACGGGCTCGACATCACCTTCCACAACGGAATCTTCCGCGGCATGAGCGCCTTCGCCGTCGGCGTCGGCCTGTGCGGCCTCTACGGCAAGACCAAGCCCCTCGCCGACCGGCTGCCGGAGGTCGCGATCTCCGGTTTCCAGGTCGCGGTTCTCGTGTGGTGGGGGTATGGGACGTTCGACAATGGCTGGTCGCACACGCCGCGCGACATCTACACGGTCGCACCCATGTTCGCGCTGGTCTATGCCCTCAGCTTCGACCGCGGCTTCCTGGCGCGCTTCTTCCAGCGGCCGACGCTGCTGCGCCTCGGGGAGTGGTCCTACGCGATCTATATGGGCCAGACAGCCTGGCTGCAGCTCATCCGCTTCTTCGAGCGCTACTATCCCTGGGATGCAGCCGTCTTCGGCATACCCTTCGGCGAGCTGATCTGGTGGCCGGAGCCCTTCGCCCTGCTGGCGGTCTGCATTGTCTGGGGCTGGTTCCTGTGCATCGCCGTCGAAATCCCCGCAAACCGCGCGCTGCGACGGTTTTTCGCGACGCGCCCCGCCACGGCTTGACCGGTCCGCGCCCCTGCGCCATCTACTCCGGCAGCCAGAACGAAAGGATTTCCCATGACCATCGAGTTCAACGGCAAAGTCGCCATCGTCACCGGCGCCGGCGGCGGCCTCGGCCGCGCCCATGCGCTGGAGCTCGCCCGGCGGGGCGCGAAGGTCGTGGTCAACGATCTGGGCGGCTCGGTCGACGGCACCGGCGGCAATTCGGCCGCGGCGGAGGCCGTGGTCAAGGAGATCACCGCTGCGGGCGGCGAGGCGATCGCCAACGGCGCCTCGGTCAGCGACGATGCGGGCGTCGCCCATCTCGTCAGCCAGACGATGGACAAGTGGGGCCGCGTCGACATCCTGATCGCCAATGCCGGCATCCTGCGCGACAAGAGCTTCACGAAGATGGAGCTGAAGGATTTCGATGCCGTCATGGCCGTGCACCTGATGGGCACCGTCAAGCCGTGCAAGGCGCTGTGGGAGATCTTCAAGAAGCAGCAATATGGCCGCATCGTGGTGACGACGTCGTCGACCGGCCTCTACGGCAATTTCGGCCAGACCAATTACGGCGCGGCGAAGCTCAGCCTGGTCGGCTTCATGAACACGCTGAAGCTCGAAGGCGCCAAGGACAACATCAAGGTCAACGCCATCGGCCCGATCGCGGCGACGCGGATGACCGAGAACCTGATGCCGCCGAACATCCTGGCGATGCTGCAGCCGGAAAACGTGACGCCCGCCGTGGTCTATCTGGTGAGCGAGGACGCGCCGACCGGCATGATCATCACCGCGGGCGCCGGCGTGTTCGCGGCCGCCCAGATCGTGGAGACCGACGGCGTCAATCTCGGTCATAAGGCGACCGCCGACGACGTCGCCGCCTATATCGGCAAGATCGCCGACTGGTCGACCGCCAAGCACTACAACCAGGGCGGCGAGCAGAGCGCGAAGTTCTTCGCCCGCGTCCAGGACAAGCCGCTGGTCGGCTAATCCCGCCGGAGCAATCGCCGCAGGAAGGCGCGGAACCGCGATGCGGGCCGCGCCTTCACTTCCTCGTCGAAGCGCAGGCCGGCTTCGATCACGTCGTCGCCGCTCAGCGCCCGAACGGTCAGCACGCAGTTGCCGAGCGGCAGGCGGTCGCCGATCTCCGGCGCCTGGTCGAAGCGCTCGGCGAAGAGCTGCGCGATCGTCTGTTCGACGTTCACGCCGGCAAGGTCGATGTCGTACATCGCCGCGATCAGGCGCAGCGGCGTGTCGCCGTGGATCTGGAACTCGCAGTCGCAATCGTCGACATCGGCCGCCTCGGCCAGCGGCGCGAACAGCCCGTCCAGCCGCGCCACGCGCAGGGCCGGTGTCAGGAAATAGGCGTAGTCGCCGCTCTTCAGCTTGCCGGCGGCTGCCGGCTCCAGGATTTCGCGGTCGCGCACCACGAGGGCGGCGCGGCTCCAGAACGGCATGGCGGTGACGTTCAAGACGCGGCTGTCGGGCAGCACGGGATAGCCGACCAGCTCGAAATCGGTCTGCCCCGGCAGGTCGATCTCGACCCGCTGCACCGGCGCGGACTGGCGCGGCAGCACCTGGCCGAGGCGCTGCGCCGCCCATTTCGTCGTCCAGCCCTGCAGCACCAGGGACACCAGCACGACGAAGAATGCGACGTCGAAATAGAGCTCGGCATGGCGCAGGCCCGCCAGCGTCGGCACGGCGGCGAGGAAGATGCTGACCGCGCCCCGAAGGCCCACCCAGCTCACGAAGGTCTTCTCACGCCAAGTGAAACCGAACCATTGCAGGCAGGCCCACACCGCCACCGGCCGGGCGACGAAGATCAGGAACAGCGAGATGGCGAGCGACGGCAGCGCGACGGCGATCAGGCGGTGCGGCGACACCAGGAGGCCGAGCACGACGAACATCACGATCTGCGCCAGCCACGTTACGGCGTCGTTGAGGCTGAGGATGCTGGCATAGGCGCGCACCGGCCGGTTGCCGACGACGAGACCGGCGAGATAAGCGGCGAAAAAGCCCGAGCCTTCCAGCGTCGCCGCCAGCGCATAGATCATCACGGCGCCGCCGATGGCGAGCAGGGGATGCAATCCGGTCGGCAGGTTGAGCCGGTTGAGCAGCGTCACGATGGCCAGTCCGCCGCCCACGCCGATGACGGCGCCGATCCCGGCCTGCGCGAGGAGCGATCCGGCGACCGCGGCCGCGCTCATGCCGCCATGGGCGGCGAGGAAGGCGACCGTCGCCATGGTGAGGAAGACCGCGACGGGGTCGTTGGTGCCCGATTCCAGCTCCAGGATCGCACCGGATTTGCGGCGAAGCTGCACATTGCCGGTCCGCAGCAGGAAGAACACCGCCGCCGCGTCGGTGGAGGCGATCACGGCGCCCAGCAGGAAGCTCTGCGCCGCATCGAGATCGAGTGCGTAATAGGCCACCACGCCCGACAGCGCCGCCGTGATGACGACGCCGACCGTCGCCAGGAGCAGCGCCGGCGCGAACAGGCCGCGATACGCCGCCAGCCGGGTCCGCAGCCCGCCGTCGAACAGGATCACGGTCAGCGCCAGCGAGCCGATCAGGTTGGACAGGCTGTAGTCGGAGAAGGCCAGGCCGCCGGGGCCGTCCTCGCCCGCCAGCATGCCGATCCCCAGGAAGAGCAGCAGCATGGGCGCGCCGAAGCGCGTGGCGATCAGGCTGGAGAGGACACCGGCCAGAATCAGCGCCGAACCGAGCAGCAGGATGGTATTGGCGGTCGCGATGGCATGCATGCCGGCGAGATTAGCGGGCCGCGACGTCAATACCAGTGCCGATTGGCGGGGCGCGGCGATCGCCGGTACAGTCCGGCATGATCTCCGGGATCGACCATATCGCCATCCTCGTTCGCGATTTCGACGCGACGGTGGCCGGCTATACCGCCGTGTTCGGGCGTGCTCCCAACTGGCTCGGATTCATGCGGGGCGGGCGACATGCCTGGTTCCAGTCCGCCAATGCCGCGCTCGACGTCATCGGCACGCATGGCGAGGGCCCGGAAGCGGATGCGTCGCGCGCGGAAATCGACAAATTCGGCGACGCGATCTGGGGCTTGGGATTCTCGGTGCCCGATCTCGCCGGCGCGCTGCGGCTCTATGAAAGGCGCGGCCTCGTCTTTCTGCCGCGCCACACGACGCGCACGCGGAACGCGGATGGCGTCGAGAGGACCTGGGAACTCGCCACGATGAAGCGCAAGAGCGCCCATGGCGTCGCGCTGTTCCTGGCCGAGAGCAGGCCAGGCGCGGCGTCCTGGCCGATACCGCACGCCGACGGCCCAGAGGACGCCGCCGTCGCCGAACTCGATCACATCGTGATCCGCACCGCCGACGCGGAGCGCGCGGTGGCGCTTTATGGCGGACGGCTGGGCCTCAATCTCAGGCTCGATCGCGTCAACCCGCAATGGGGGGCGCGGCAATTGTTCTTCCGCTGCGGCAACGCGGTGGTCGAGATCGCGGCCAGCCTGGCGGCGCCGGCCGGCGATGCGAAAGACAGCTTCGGCGGTCTCGCGTGGCGGGTGCGCGATCCACATGCCGCCCGCGCCCGCATCGCCGCGGCTGGACTCGATGTTTCCGAGGTGCGTCCGGGCCGCAAGCCCGGCACGCAGGTCTTCACCGCGCGCGACGGGACGGGCGGGGTACCGACGCTGATGCTGGCCGGCAACCCGTGACCGTCAGTGGAGATTTTTCGGAGAAGGGTCCGACACCGCAACCGACCCCTCCCCGAAATTTGCGTCGCTTCGCTCGCAAATTTCGACCCTCCCTCTGAGGGAGGGTCGATGCATCTCACTCCACCGGCCGTCCGTTGTTCAGCGCCTGTTGCGACGACGCGCTTTTGGCGAGGTCGAGCATGCGGATGAACTCGGCGCGGTAGCCGAAGGCATCGTCGCCCCGCGCCGCCGTCGCGATCGCCCGGGCGCGGTCGTAGTCGAAATCCCTGATGTAGGGATCGTGGCGCATGAGCTGGGCCGCGCCCGCGACGGAGGCCGCGAAGCGCATGTCCGGCGACACGGCCGCGAAATCCTTCGCCAGGTCCGCATTGCCGATGGGCCGCTCGATCAGCTTGGACACCGTCTCGCCGGGCAGCTTGTAGCGGATTTTGAGGAAGGCGAGCTCACCCTTCGCGTCGCCCTTGGCCGGCTTGGCGTAGCGCAGCGGGTCGGCCATCGCGGCCTTCGAGCCGACCGGCGTGATCTCGTACAGCGCGGTCACGGTGGCGCCCGAGCCGATGTCGCCGGCGTCGACCTTGTCGTTGTTGAAGTCGGTGCGGTTCAGCATGCGGGTCTCATAGCCGATCAGGCGGTATTCGGCGACGCGCGCCGGATTGAACTCGACCTGGATCTTCACGTCGTTGGCGATGGTGAAGAGCGTGCCGGCGATCTGGTCGACAAAGACTTTGTGCGCCTCGTTCAGCGTGTCGATGAAGGCGGCGTTGCCGTTGCCGGCCTGGGCCAGCTTCTGCATCGTCGCGTCCTGGTAGTTGTCGTTGCCGAAGCCGAGACAGGTCAGGTAGACGCCGCTGGCGCGCTCGCGGGTGACGAAATCCTCCAGCGCCTTGTGATCGGTGATGCCGACGTTGAAGTCGCCGTCGGTCGCCAGCAGCACGCGGTTGACCGCTCCCTTCATGAAATTGGCCTCGGCGAGCTGATAGGCGACGCGGATGCCTTCGCCGCCCGCGGTCGAGCCGCCGGCCTCGAGGCGGTCGAGCGCGGCGAGGATCTTCGCCTTGTCGGTGCCGGGCGTCGGCTCCAGCACCACGCCGACCTGGCCGGCATAGGTGACGATGGCGATGCGGTCCTTGGCGCCGAGCTGGTCGACCAGAAGATGGAAAGCGCGCTTGAGCAGCGGCAGCTTGTTCGGCTCGTTCATCGAGCCGGAGCTGTCGATCAGGAAGACGAGATTGGCCGGCGGCCGCTCCTTCTTCGGGATGTCGAAGCCCTTGATGCCGATATGCAGGATCTGCGTGTCCTTGTTCCACGGCGTCGGATAGACGCGCACGCTGGCGCGGAACGGGGTCTTGCGGTCTTCCGGCAGCGGGTAGCCGTAGTCGAAATAGTTCACCATCTCCTCGATCCGCACCGCATCGGCGGGCGGCAGGGCGCCGGCGTTCAGCGCGTCGCGCACCACGCCATAAGAGGCCGTGTCGACGTCGATGGAGAAGGTCGAGACAGGCTGTTCCGCCGCGACGATCACGGCGTTCGGCTTGGCGTCGGGGAATTTCGAGGTGTTGGCGGGCTGCCAATAGGGCGGCATCGCCGCCTGCATCGGCGCCCGCGCGGCCATGCTGTTGACGAGACCGCCGGCATAAGGCGCCGGCGGCGGCGGCGGTGGAGGCGGCGCCTCGGCAAGCTTGGCATCGACGGTGGTCGGATGCGCGGTCTTGTCCGCACCGGCGACACAGGCGGCCAGCACGAACGGCAAAGCCGCGCCCAGCGCGAGTGCGGCCCAACGAAGAACGGAATTTCGATTGCTTGTCATCGGTTTCCCCTGCCTGAACCAATGCAGGGGAGCCTCGACCTCAATCGGGACCGCCGCAGGGCGCGAATGGGGCGCTTTGGCGGCACGCGATCACGGGCGCGCGAGGACGCCCAGATGCGTCACGCCGATTTCAGGCGCGCGCCGAGGAGGCTGAGGAGCGGCAGCGAGACGAAGAAGGTCAGGTGATACCAGACCGGGAATTGATTCCAGATCATCGTCACATGGTAGTAGCCGAAGCCGATCAGCAGCAGCACGCCGCTCGCGAGCGGCGCGCGGCTGCGCTCCCCTGCGGCGAAGGCCGCGACCAGCCCGCCGAGGATCGATGCCAGAAAGCTGATGGCGAGCCTGCCGCCGAGCGCGGCCGCCGTCGCGTGCACGTTCAGCACCGCCGACAGATCCGGGGATGCCGCGCGCAAAGCGAGGCTGAGGCCGATCACGACGACGAACCAGGCAACGACGCCGAGAACGGCGCCCAGGATCAACCGCGGCATGTCACTCCCCTCTTTGGACGTCATCGCCCCTTGAACACGGGCTCGCGCTTTTCGACGAAGGCCTTGGCGGCTTCGCGGTGGTCTTCGGTCTGGCCGGTGTGGTTGTGATGCGTCGCCTCCAGGTCGAGGCAATCGTCGATATCGGCGCCGGTCACCGCGCGGTTGATGTTTTCCTTCATGTAGCGATAGGCGACGCGCGGACCCTTGGCGAGGCGCAGCGCGATCTCGCGCGTCCGGGTTTCGAGCTGGTCCGCCGGCACCACCCAGTTCACCAGGCCGAGCCGGAGCGCTTCCGCCATGTCGATGCGCTCGGAAAGATAATAGAGCTCGCGCGCCTTGGCGCTGCCCACGAGGTGGCTGAGAAAATAGGTGCCGCCATAGTCGCCGGAGAAGCCGACCCTGGCGAAGGCGGTGGTCATCACCGCCCCCTCCGCCGCGATGCGCAGGTCGCACGCCAGCGCCAGCGACAGGCCCGCGCCGGCCGCGGGGCCCGGGATCGCGGCGATGGTCGGCTTGGGCATCTTGTAGAGCCGGCCGGCGGTCCCCCGCTGGCTGATACGCTGGGCATGGATGCGGCTGTCGAGATCGGCGCCGGCCGCGGCCGTCGAGCCGCCTCCGGTCCCGTCCGCCATGCCCTTCACGTCGCCGCCGGCGCAGAACGCCCCGCCCGCGCCCGTCAGAATGACGCAGGCGACCGCCGGATCGGTCTCGCATGCGGCCAGCACCGATGACATTGCCGTGAGCATGCCGCCCGACAGGGCGTTGCGCCGCTCGGGCCGGTTCATGACGACGACGGCTATCCCGGCCTCAACCGTGGCCAGCAGATCGGTCGTGCCGGTGTCCAGCGTGCGTTTCGCCATGTCTTCCCCCGATTTTTCCGCCAGTCAGCGTCGCACGACCGGCGCGGCCTTAGAAGGCCCGCCCTGCCGGCGGCATGGGCAGGCTGGGGGCTGTCCGCAAGGAGCGGACACATTCGTTTTCCGCATGGCTCGCATTCGGTGCAGCGCAGCATTGGACTATTGCGAACTGCCCACCACACCCCATTTCCGGATCACAGGCGAACGAGAATGGTCTCGGCGCCATAAAGGATGGAGTGGGTTATGAACGAGCAAGAGTCCGGCGACGGCATGGGCGCGAAGGCCTTGATGTTCGCCATGATCGCGGGTGCGGCGCTGCTGTTCCTCGAGGTCACCTGGTCGCCGACGTTCCAGCCGACACAGCATCCCGTGGCGCAAACCGTCACGGTCCAGCCGGCACGCAGCTAAGCGGCATGCTCTTCCAGCTTCACGTCGTGGCCCCAGAGGCGCTCGACGTGGGCAAGGACAAGCTCCTTGGTCTGATTGTGCAGGGGAATGCCGCGATGCATGGCATGCGACAGGAACAGAGTTCGGTTGCCTTTGAGGTCGGCGCCGGTGACCTGAATGTTCGGGTCGGCGGCGCCGACGTCATACTGCCGCGCCAGCATGGCGCGCACCTGGCGATAGCCGCCCTCGTTGTGGATCGCTGACACCTTGAAGGCGGACGCATCCGCCTTGTCGTAGAGCGCGAACAGACGGAAATCGCGCATCAGCTTCGGCGACAGGAACTGCTCGATGAAACTTTCGTCGCGATAATTCGCCCAGGCATCCTTGAGCGTCCCCATCCAGTCGCCCTTGCCGGCGAAGGAGGGAAACCAGTCGCGATCTTCCGGCGTCGGCTTCTCGCAGATGCGGCGGATATCCGCCATCATCCCATAACCCAGCGCATAGGGATTGAAGCCGGAATAGCGCCTGTCGCTGAACTCGGGCTGGAACACGACCGAGGTGTGGCTGTGCATGAATTCGAGCCACGAGCCTTCGCTGATCTGCCCGCGCTCGTAGAGCAGGTTCATGATCGTGTAGTGCACGAAGGTGGCGCAGCCCTCGTTCATCACCTTGAGCTGGCGCTGCGGATAGAAATATTGCGACAGGTTGCGCACGATGCGCAGCGTCTCGCGCTGCCAGGCCTTCAGCACCGGCGAGTTCTTCTCCAGGAAATAGAGCAGGTTCTCCTCCGGCAGCTTGGCGTCGCCGCCATATTCGTCTTCGTGGTCGCGCGTCGGCGGCGCGGCAGGCGGCTCGATGCCGGCGGGCAGCGTGCGCCAGAGCTCGCTATAGGCCTCCTCCTCGTATTCGGCGCGGCGGCGGCGCTTTTCCTGCACACGCTCCTTCGAGGGGCGCGGCGGACGGCGGTAGCGGAAGACGCCCTGCTCCATCAGCGCGTGGGCGGAATCGAGCACCGCCTCGACTTCGTCGCGGCCGTAGCGCTCCTCGCAAGCGGCGATGTATTTCTTGGCGAAGGCGAGATAATCCATGATGCCTTCGGCGTTGGTCCATTGCCGGAACAGGTAGTTGTTCTTGAAGAAGTGGTTGTGGCCGAACGCGGCATGCGCCATGACGAGGGCCTGCATGGTCATCGTGTTCTCCTCCAGAAGGTAGGAGATGCACGGGCTGGAATTGATCACCACCTCGTAGGCGAGCGCCGAGTAGCCGGAGCGGTAGAGCGTCTCCTCACGCGCGAACATCTTGCCGAACGACCAGTGATTGTACATCAGCGGCATGGCGATGGAGGAATAGGCGTCGAGCATCTGCTCGGACGAGATGATCTCGATCTGGTTGGGATAGACGTCGAGGCCGAGGTCGTTGAGCGCGATGTCCTCGATGGCCTTGTAGGTCCGCTCGACGGTCGCGAAATCCCATTCGGAGTCGGTGAAGAGGAGTTTACTGCTCATGGCGGGGCCCCGCCGTGTTCCTTCGAGGCTCGCTTTGCTCGCACCTCAGGATGACGGCTACTGCGTGATATCGGCGATGTCGACAGGAACATCACGCCGCCTCCGTTTTCTTGAACAGCTCGTGGAACACCGGGAAGATGTCCGCCGGCTTGGCGATGCGCTTGGTCGCGAAGTTGGACCATTCCTCCGCCACGGTGCGGTAGGCGCGCCAAAGCTCGGCCCCGCTGTCCTCGGAGGCGAATACCTCCATCTCGCGCTCGTCCAGGATCTCGATATAGGCGTAGTACTGGCAGAGCGGCATGATCAGCTCGTTCAGCATGTCGACGCAGTGGCGCGCGTCGCCCGACTGCGTGTAGCCGTCCGAGGCCTGCGCCGCGTAGATGTTCCAGTCGGCCGTCGCATAGCGCTCCTTCTGGATCTCCAGCATCTTGTCGAGCGCGGTCGAGACGATCGTGCCGCCCGACTGGCGCGAATAGAAGAACTCCTGCTCGTTCACTTCCTGCGCGTCGTGGGTGTGGCGGATGAAGACGACGTCCACCTTCTTGTAACGCCGCTTCAGGAACAGGTGCAGCAGCATGTAGAAGCGCTTGGCGAGGTCCTTCTCGCGCTCGCCCATCGAGCCCGAGACGTCCATCAGGCAGAACATCACCGCCTGGCTGGTCGGCGTCGGCTGCTCGGTGAAGGAATTGAACCGCACGTCGATCGGGTCGATGAAGCCGACCCATTTGCGCTTGGCGATGGCCCTGGCGAGATGCTCTTTCAGCGCCGATATCTTCGCGGGATCGACCGGATCGTCCTGCTCGGCGGCGGCAAGCGCGGCCTCCAGCGCCGCCACGTCGGCCATGGTCGGGCGCTTCAGGGCAAGCCTCCGACCGAAGGAATTGCGCATGGTGCGCACGAGGTTGATCTGGGTCGGCGAACCGGCCGTGGTGATGCCGGCGCGCTTCCACTGCTTGTTCGGGGTTTCCTTCAGCGTGGTGCGGACGAGGTTCGGCAGTTCGAGATCCTCGAAGAAGATGTCGAGCACCTCGTCCTGGGTCATGGTGAACTCGAAATCGTCCTCGCCCTCGCCGGAATCCGAAGCATCCTTGCCGGCGCCGCCGCTGCCCGATTTCGGCTTGTCGATGCTGTCACCGGGCGAGAATTCCTTGTTGCCGGGCAGGACGAAGTCGCGCTCGCCGCTGGCGCGCGGATCGAGCCGGAAGCGCGGCTCCTTCGTGCCCTTGGTCGAGATCTTGATCTTGCGTTCCTTGCCGAGATCGGCGACTGCGGAATCCTTGAGGGATTTCTGAACGGCTTCGCGGATTTGATTTCGCGCGCGGCGCAGGAAGCGCTGCCGGTTGGCGAGGCTCTTGCCCTTGGGATTGAGGCGGCGGTCGACGAAGTGGGTCATTCGCACACTGCTGTCATTCCCGGCCGAGCAATGCGCAAGCATTGCGAGGGGAAGGGAACCCAGGTGGATAGATCGAGCCCGGTCTTTCCGCCTGGGTCCCCTTCCCTCACGCTCGCTTCGCTCGCGTTCGCCGGGGATGACATCGATGCTACCCCGCCTTGTTCACGCGCATGTACCACTCGACCAGGCGGCGGACCTGACGCGGGGTATAGCCGCGCGCCAGCATGCGCTTGATGAACTCGTTGTGCTTGTTCGCCGTGTCGTTGTCCTTCTTGGACTCGAAGCTGATCACCGGCAGGAGGTCCTCAACCTGGGTGAACATGCGCTTCTCGATCACCGAGCGGATCTTCTCATAGGCCGTCCAGGCCGGGTTCTTGCCGTCGTTCTGGGCGCGGTAGCGTAGCGCGAACTTCACGACCTCGTTGCGGAAATCCTTCGGATTGGCGATGCCCGCCGGCTTCTCGATCTTCGAGAGCTCGTTGTCGAGCGCCGCGCGGTCGAGCAATTGGCCTGTGTCGGCGTCCTTGTAGTCCTGGTCCTCGATCCAGGCGTCGGCATAGGCGATGTAGCGGTCGAACAGGTTCTGGCCGTACTCGCCATAGGACTCCAGATAGGCCTTCTGGATCTCCTTGCCGATGAACTCGGCATAGCGCGGCGCCAGCTCCGCCTTGATGAATTCGAGATATTTCTTCTCGGTCTCGTCGGGGAATTGCTCGCGCTTGATCGCCTGCTCCAGCACATACATCAGATGCACCGGATCGGCCGCAACCTCCGAATGGTCGTAGTTGAAGGTCTCCGACAACGTCTTGTAGGCGAAACGGGTCGAGATGCCGGTCATGCCCTCGTCGACGCCGGCCATGTCCTTGTATTCCTGCAAGGTCTTGGCCTTCGGATCGGTGTCCTTCAGCTTCTCGCCGTCGTAGACGCGCATCTTGGAGACGATGTTGGAATTCTCGTGCTCCTTCAGCCGCGTGGCGACGCAGAACTTGGCCAGCATCTCCAGCGTTTCGGGCGCGGTCGGCGTGCCGCCGAGGTTGGAGGCCTCCAACAGCTTCTTGTAGATCGCGGTCTCCTCCGTCACCCGCAGGCAATAGGGCACGGTGACGACGCAGATGCGATCGAGGAAGGCTTCGTTGTTGCGGTTGTTCTTGAAGACGGTCCATTCCGCCTCATTCGAATGGGCGAGGATGGTGCCGTTGAACGGGATCGGGCCCAGCGTCTCGGTGCCGATGTAATTGCCTTCCTGCGTCGCGGTCAGCAGCGGGTGCAGCACCTTGATCGGCGCCTTGAACATCTCGACGAATTCGAGAAGGCCCTGGTTGGACCGGCACAACCCGCCCGAGAAGGAATAGGCGTCGGGATCGTTCTGGCTGAAATGCTCCAGCTTGCGGATGTCCACCTTGCCGACCAGCGCGGAGATATCCTGGTTGTTCTCGTCGCCCGGCTCGGTCTTGGCGATGGCATATTGGCGCAGCTTCGACGGATAGATCTTCGCCACTTCGAATTTCGAAATATCGCCGCCGAACTCATCCAGCCGCTTGACGGCCCAGGGGCTCATCACGCCGCCGACGCGGTGGCGCTCGATGCCGTAGCGCTCGGCGAGCAGATTGCCAAGTTCGACGGAACGGAAAAGGCCCAGCGGGCTTTCGAATACCGGGCTGATGACGTCACCGGCTTTCAGCACATAGATCGGATGCTTCTCCATCATGTCCTTGAGGCGCTCGGCGAGCGAGGACTTGCCGCCGCCGACGGGCCCCAGCAGATAGAGAATCTGCCGCTTCTCCTCGAGGCCCTGCGCCGCGTGCTTGAAGTAGCCCACGATGCGCTCGATCGTGTCTTCCATGCCGAAGAAGCCGGTGAAGGCCGGATAGACCTTGATGGTGCGGTTGGAGAACAGGCGGGCGAGGCGGGGATCCTGCGCCGTGTCGACCAGCGCGGCCTCGCCGATGGCGGCGACCATGCGTTCGGGTGGCGTGGCATAGAGCATCTTGTCGTCGCGCGCCGCGAGCAGCCAGTCGCGCAAGGACATGGTCTCGAAGCGTTCCCGCGCGTAGTCGCGCGAAAAGATGTCAAAGACGTCGAGCGAGCTCATGACTCTGACTCCTTATTGGCCGCCGATTTCACGATTCCTTTCGTGAACGGCGACAGAACAGTTTGTTAATCCCCTGCGTGGACGCGACTCCATCTGCGATGTTCGCATCGGCAGTATAGCGTAAAGCCAAACGTGGCAAAGAAAGTTCCATTCGCAGCCCGCGCGCTCAAGCGTCATGCCTTCACCCGCACCCTTCGGTACGACCGCCACGCCGTCGCGTTTCCTCTGTCGTTTTTCTTGCAGCACATCCGCTAAGCCCTGAAGCAGTATGGCTGATTTGATTCGAGCATACGCCCGTTCGCGCTTTTCGCAAACGCGATCTACGCGGCAATTTTACCGTCCACGAATTTGCGGCGTTTTCTTGGCGAGCAGTTGTTGAGCCGCCACAGCCGTTCGTCTTCCCGTTCATCTACATGAACGACGCCGGCGTCTACGAATCCCCTTGCCGGTCTTCTTCTGTTGCGCGAAGCTTTGCCCATGGACGAACTCGCGCTGACCATCAGAGTGGCGCGGCCGAAAGATGCCGCGGAAGTCGCGCGTATTTATATTGAATCCTGGCACGACACCTATCCCGCGGTCCTGTCGCGCGCCATGCTGTGCGCAATGACGCCGGCGGGCCAGACCGCGCGCTGGCAGGCCGCGATCCGCTCGCAGAAGCGCGAAACCGTGCTCGTTGCCGAAGACGCGAAGGCCGGTGTCGTCGCCATGGCGAGCCTCGGCGCGGCGCGGGACAAGACCCTCGGCTATGACGGGGAGGTCTACACTTTATATGTGGACCCGAATTATTTCGGCCGCGGTGCCGGGCGTACGCTTTTGAACGGCGCCTTCGCAATTCTGCGGGCGCGCGGCTTTACCTCCTGCCAAATCTGGGCGCACGCCAAGAACAATGCGCGGTTCTTCTACGAGAGCATGGGCGGGCGCGTGGTTGCCGAGCGCACAGCGCGCATGATGGGCGACATGGTGCCCGAAACGGCCTTCGGCTGGCGCACGCTGGCGCTCGCCGAGCGCAGCCACGCCAGATGATCGCGCGGAACGCGATCGTCCTCCTCCTCGACAGCCTCAATCGCCACATGGTCGGCGCCTATGGCGGCCGCGAATTCGCGACACCCAATATCGACCGCCTGGCAAAGCGTTCGGTGCGCTTCACCAATCACCATGCGGCGTCGCTGCCCTGCATGCCGGCGCGGCACGATATCCTGTGCGGCGCCTGGGACTTTCTGTGGCGGCCCTGGGGTTCGGTGGAGATCTGGGAGGACGCGATCACCTATCCGCTGAAGAAGGCGGGTGTCGTCTCCCAGCTCATCAGCGACCATCCGCACCTGTTCGAGACGGGCGGGGAAAACTACCACGTCGATTTCACTGCCTGGGGCTACCAGCGCGGCCATGAGGGCGACGCGTGGAAGACCAAGGCCGATCCAAGCTGGGCGGGATCGCCGCATATCGGTTTCCAGCGTCACATGCCCTACGACAAGTCGCGCGGCTATTTTCGCGGCGAGGCGGATTTTCCCGGGCCGCGCACCATGCAGGCGGCGGCGGACTGGCTCGGCGACAATGCCGGCGCGCATGACCGCTTCTTCCTGTTCGTCGACGAGTTCGATCCGCACGAGCCCTTCGACACGCCGGACGACTACATCAAGCGCTACGATCCCGATTGGGACGGCCCGCCCTTGATCTGGCCGCCCTATGGCGTGGGCCTGGTCGGTCGCGGGGTGATGAGCGCGCGCGAGGGCGCGCAGATCCGCAGCCGCTACGGCGCCAAGCTGGCCATGATCGATCATTGGCTAGGCAAGGTGCTCGACCGGATCGACGAGAAGAACCTGTGGGACGACACCCTCGTCGTGCTCTGCACCGATCACGGCCACTATCTCGGCGAGAAGGACATCTGGGGCAAGCCGGGCGTGCCGATCTACGAGACGCTGGGGCACATCCCCTTCCTCGTCGCGGCGCCGGGCGCCGCGACGGGAACCTGCGATGCGCTGACGACGAGCGTGGACATCTTCGCCACGCTGGCGGAGCTGTTCGGCGTGACCGAACAGGTGCGGCAGCGGACGCATGGCCGCTCGCTGCTGCCGCTGCTGTCCGGCGAGACGAAGGCGATTCGCGATTGGCTGCTCGCCGGTGTGTGGGGCCGTGAAGTGCACCTGATCGACGGCAAGCGGAAATATGCCCGCGCGCCGGCCGGGGCCAACCGGCCGCTGGGCGCCTGGTCGAACCGCTGGTCGACCATGCCGACGCATTTTCTCAATCGCGAGCAGGAGATGCCCCTGCCCGACGCGCGCGCCCGGCTGGATCGCATGCCCGGCGCCAATGTGCCGGTGATCCGCCAGACCTGGGACGAGAGCGACGCGGTGCCGTTCTGGGCCATGGCGCGGTTCTCGGGCAACCACCTCTACGATCTGACGCAGGATCCCGGCGAGGAGAACAATCTCGCCGGCAGCGGACTGGAAAAGGATATGGCCGCGATGCTGCGCGAGGCGCTGAAAAGCGTCGACGCGCCGGACGAGCAGTTCGCGAGACTGGGACTGACCTGATCTCTCCGCTACCGAGAAGCTGACGCCTCAAAATCCGAGCTGCTTCTGGTGCCCGTCCAGCTCTGCGAACGCCTGGTCCGGCGCCAGATTCCACTTGGCCTTGTCACCATAGGCGATCTGGTTGATCAGGAACCGCACATAATTCCACCGCGCCCGTATCTTCAGTTCCGGGTCGGCCCAGCGATAATGCGCGAGCACCAGATCGACATTCGCCTCGCCCAGGCGCCAGAACCAGGCGAAGTCGGCCGCGGGATCGCCGATCGCGGCGTCGCTGAAGTCGATGACGCCGCCCAAGGCGCCGTCCGGGCGGACCAGGATGTGATCCTCGGTGAGATCGTCATGCACTAGGCGAGACACCGGGAGCTCCTGCGTCTCCAAAGCGGCGTGAAAGGCGTCGAAACGCTTCAACATGGCTTCGGGCGTCACCCGGGCGATTTTCGCGCGCCGCATGCCGCGATAGCGCGCCGCATATTGCTCGCCGCTCC
The DNA here is from genome assembly GCA_037200985.1 of Rhizomicrobium sp. Lineage (NCBI taxonomy): Bacteria > Pseudomonadati > Pseudomonadota > Alphaproteobacteria > Micropepsales > Micropepsaceae > Rhizomicrobium > Rhizomicrobium sp. The sequence goes on along the minus strand of JBBCGJ010000001.1, from coordinate 4,503,855 downwards.
AGCACCGCTGGATCATGCCGTCCGGCTGGCGGATCGTCTGCTCGGGAAGGCCGTGCAGCACGCTCAGGAAATCGCCGAGCGCGATCAGCGCCGACCGCTGTGCCTGCCGCTCCAGCAGCGCGAAGACCGGCGGCGTCAATTCGGTGCCCGGGATCATGCGATAGGCGCCCATGCCGCGATCCGGCGCCACGAATTCGTAGTGGGGGACGGCAACGGGCGAGACCGGCCGCAGCGCCTCGAGGAGCGACAGCTCGGCCGCGAAGCGCCACAGATATTCGGGCGTGCGCGGCGCCCGCACGATCCATTCGCGGTCGAGCACAAGGACGACATTGTCCTCGCCATAGTCGTTCAGCTCGGCCTTCGCGAAGGCGAGGCGCGGGAACGCGTCGCGGACGCGACTTTCGAGTTCTTTCAGCGTCGTCTCGTCAGAGGTCACGGGGCCGCACGAAATCCTTGAGCGCGCCCTGGCCCGGTGCGACGTCGCGCCAGCGCGTTACGTCGAAATCCAGCACCGCCAGCGCGCAGGTCGGGAATTTCTCCTCGATCAGGTCGAAGCGGTCGCGCTCCTTGCGCTTGACGGGCTCCCGCGCGAGCTGGGTCGCCAGATGCTCCAAACCGGGATTGTGGCCGACGACCATCAGGCTTTTCATCGTGTCGGGTGCCAGACGCACGACGGACAGGATCAGTTCGGGCTCCGCGAGATAGAGCGCTTCGAGATAGTCGATCCGGCGCGTGCCGGCGAGCGCATCGGTCACCAGCTCCACCGTCTCGACCGTGCGCTTCGACGTCGAGGACACGATGAAGTCCGGCGCGTAGCCGCATTTTTCGATGTAGCGCCCGAGCCGGGGCGCGTCCTCCCGGCCGCGCTTCAAGAGCGCGCGCTCGTGATCCTCGATTCCGGATTCCGCGGGAACCGCCTTGGCGTGGCGCAGCAGCAGAAGCCGCTTCACGCGACTTGATACTTCGCGCGCGCGCCCCGTTCGATGGCGGCCGCGACCAGCTTGTCGATCTCCAGGCGCCGGCGCAGGGCGTCCAGGATGCGCACTTCCTCCAGCGCGATGCGCCGGTCGGCCAGCGCGACTTCCAGCGCCACCCAATAGGCGGTCTCGTGCAGCACGTCGGGCAGGCCTTCGTCGATCAGGCCCATGATCGCGTCGGCGCCGTCCGGCTCCTGCAGGATCTGCGCGCATTCCTGGCAGACGCCCAGCAGGCGGCCGTGATCGAAGCCCTGGAACGCGGGCAGAATCTTGGTCAACTCGCCGATGATCTTGAGCTCTTTCTCGCTCATGGAACCGTCGGCGGCGGAAACGATCACCATCACATAGATGAGTGCGGTGTGGTGACTGATGGCCTTCATATCGCTCATGGCTGTCCTCGAAGCGGCGCGACCATAAGAAACTTGACCCGCAATGCCAAGCGCGCATGCTCCGGGAGCGGTCCAAGGGCCGCACGCCTCGGCATGACGGTAGTCGTCATCCTGAGGTGCGAGCGAAGCGAGCCCCGAAGGATGGCGACGAACAAAAAGCCCGGAAAGTGGCGGGCGCGCACGCTGGCCGTGCGGGCCGGGACCATGCGCACCCAATTTCAGGAGACCTCCGAGGCGCTGTTCCTGACCTCCGGCTTCGCCTATGAGGCGCCGGAAGAGGCCGAGGCCCGCTTCAAGGGCGAGATCGACGGCTATCAATACAGCCGTTTCGGCAATCCCACCGTGACCATGTTCGAGCAGCGCATGGCGGCGCTTGAAGGCGCGCCGGTGGCGCGCGCGACCGCCAGCGGCATGGCGGCGGTGACCGCGACATTCCTCTCCGCCCTGCGGGTCGGCGACCATGTCGTCGCCGCCAAGGCGATGTTCGGCTCCTGCCGCCATGTCATAGAAGAGATCCTGCCGCGCTTCGGCATCGCGAGCACGCTGGTGGACGGCGGCGACGTCGATCAATGGGCGCAGGCGATGCGGCCCGAGACGAAAATGCTGTTCCTGGAGACGCCGTCGAATCCGACGCTTTCCATCGTGGACCTGAAGGCCGTGGCGGCTGTCGCGCACAGAAACGGGGCGCGGCTTGTGGTCGACAATGCCTTCGCGACGCCCTGCTTGCAGCGGCCGTTCGAGTTCGGCGCCGACATCGTGGTGCATTCCTCGACCAAATATATCGACGGCCAGGGCCGCGCCCTGGGCGGCGTGATCCTGTGCAAGGAGGATTTCCTCAAGGACCACCTCCAGACCTTCATCCGCAACACCGGCCCGTCGATCAGCCCGTTCAACGCCTGGGTGCATCTGAAGAGCCTGGAGACGCTCGACCTTCGGATGCGGGCCCATTCCGACGCCGCCGCGACGGTGGCGGATTTCCTCAGCGTCCAGAAGAACGTGACGCGCGTGCTCTATCCCTTCCGGCCCGATCATCCGCAGCACAACCTCGCCCGCGCCCAGATGGAGTGCGGCGGCGGCGTGGTGGCGTTCGAGGTCGAGGGCGGCAAGAAGGCGGCCTTCAAGCTCGGCAACGCGCTCAAGATCATCGACATCTCCAACAATCTCGGCGATGCCAAGAGTCTGATCACCCATCCCGAGACCACGACGCATCAGAAGTTGACGCCGGCCGCTCGCGCCGAATTGGGCGTCACCTCCGGATTGCTGCGGCTCTCCGTCGGCCTCGAGGATCCCGCCGATCTTTGCGAAGACCTCGAACAGGCATTGAAGGTGGCGTGAGCCCGAGCGCCGTGCCTGCGTTCCGCAATCCGCTGACTGCAAAAATCGCTGTGTTTCTGGACGAGATCGGTCTCAAGATCCGCGCCGGTGCCATCGCGGCAGAAACCGCGCTGCCGGGGATCGACATCGAACAAGGCGGCCTCGTCGTCGACGAGGAAAAACTGGCTTGGCCCGGCGATTTGCTGCACGAGGCCGGCCATCTCGCCGTCGTCCCGCCCGACCGCCGCGCCGCGTTCCATCACGATGTCGGCGACGACGCGGCCGAGGAGATGATGGCGATCGCCTGGTCCTATGCGGCGGCCGCGCATCTGCAGATCGATCCGTCGGTTGTGTTCCACGAAAGCGGTTATCGGGGCGGCAGCAAGGCAATCCTCGCTGCGTTCGCGACCAAGGGCGGTTTCGCCGTTCCGATGCTCGATTACGTCGACATGACCTGCGAGCCGAAATGGGCTGCCGAGCGCTACGTCAAGCCTTATCCGCACATGCTGAGCTGGTTGCGCAAAGCATAGCTGGTCGGTCGACCGTCGTTCAAAGCGAATATATCCTCGCCGTGCCAGCGAACCCGGAAAGCCGCGCCATGTCCGAACATCACGCATCCGTCCGTTGGACGCGCACGAGCGCAGACTTCACCTATGATCATTACAATCGCGCGCATGAGATACGTTTCAAATCGGGCGCCGTCGTGCTGCCGGGCTCCGCCGCGCCGGCTTTTCGCGGCGATGCGGATCGCGTCGATCCCGAGGAGGCGTTTGTCGCCGCGCTCAGCGCCTGCCACATGCTCAGCTTCCTCGCGATCTGCGCGCGCAAGCGGCTGAGCGTGGATTCCTACGTGGACGACGCCGTGGGGTTCATGGAGAAAGGCGCAAATGGAAAACTGTGGATTTCGCGCGTCACATTACATCCGCGCATAGGTTTCGCCTCGGGAACTTCGGTGAGTGCCGCGCAACTTGCGGAGATTCACCACCTAAGCCACGAAGAATGCTTCATCGCCAACTCGGTAAAGACCGACGTGTCGGTTGCGCCACAGTCCTGAGCGCTCGTTAACGACGCCCCTGCCATGGTCTTGCGCGCGTGCCCATGGCTATCGATAATTTCACCATGTACGAAAGCTCGACTCGAAACATCCGCGTCGCCGTCCAGCCGGCCTTCCTCGA